>NZ_JABXEP010000093.1:0-32466 GCF_013372605.1 Myxococcus sp. AM009 | reverse complement strand
GGGCGCGGTGGCCAGCACCACGCGCACCGACGCAGGAAGGGCGAACACCGCCTCACCGCCCCAGCGCGGCGACGAGTCGGGCCACGTACCCCACGTCAACGCCCACGGCAAAGCGCAGGCGAGCCCCACCCTCCGTGACGACTTCAACGAGGGTGGTGCTCGGCTCCACAGGGGCCGTCACCTGGACTGGCAGCAGGCGGACCGGCTCGGCCTTCGCCGCCAGGTGTCGGCGCCGACGGTACACCCACGACTGCACAGTGCTCAGCCGCACGCCCCGCTGCCGCGCGAACTCCACCTGCGTCAGCCCGCTCGCCTCGAAAGCCTCGGCGACACGGAACCACTCCTGCTTCTCCACCGGCTTCGACATGCGCGCCAGGGTCCACGGCGGCGGCGCGTCACTCAACGCCCCTCATCACGTCGTTGGCCGGACGCTTACGGAAGACCGCAGCCAGGGATGTCGCCTGAACTTGTTTACGCACCTATGGATCTGACCTCGCACCAAATCCTCCTCACCCAAAACGCAGTGCGGCGCGCCTCTTTCGATGGGGCGAGGCGCTCCGCAACCAACCACGCGAGCGACTACTTGGTCAGGGGGTAATTCTCAGTGGAGCAGAGATCATTCCAGGTCGCCGACATGAGCTTTGCCGCCACGGCGTCGATGACTAGGTTGGTGTTCTGCGCCTGACCAAGGACCACTATCTCCCCCGAACCCTTGATGGTGATGGGCCGGGGCTTGCCGTCCTTGCCCATCTTCGGACCCGTGAGCTGGACCCAGTGCTTGCGGTAGCGGTACCAGTCGATCGCCTTGAGACGGGTCTTGAGTTCTTCGAAGTCCACCGCAGGCTTCTTGAACTTGCCGCTCTTACGCGCCTCTTCGGCCGCCTCCTCGAACGCCTGAGCAGTCGTCTTCAATGCGCTTTTCGCGCCAATGGCCGCACCGAGGGGGCCCAGCACGTCGATACGCGCATCGTAGTACGCCAATGCGATCGCCTTGAGGGCGAAGGGCCAGCCGTGCACATAGAGGCGCCGGAAGGTGTCCTTGTCCTCCGGCGTGTCCTTCGGCCAGTTCTCCGAGAAGGTCTCGTCGAGCATGGTCAGGAACTCCTTCACGTACGGCACGAAGTGAGGCACGTACTCGTGTTGGATGTGCTCAGGCTTCTTGCGCCCTCCCGAGATGACGTTGAGGAGCATCTGCTCCATCGTGGAGAGGTCCACAATGTTCCCGGTCGCCGTCTCGCTCGTGCCGGTGGTCCTCCCCGTCGCCAATCGCTTCTCGAACACTGTGTCCTTGATGGCCTGCATCCGGAGTTCGCTGAGCGCGGATGATGTGTCCATGCCAATGACGAGGTTCAAGTTCTTCTTCGACCCACGGCCGTTCCGGTCAGCGAAGCTCTGGCCTGCCCCGCGCTCGTCCACATTCAGTTCGACCTCCAGCGTCACGCACAGGCTATCGAGCGCGCCGGTGGCCTGGGCGTCTGCGGAGTGCGCCACCTGAAACAGCGCGGCCGTCTGCGTCTGCCCGTCAGCCTGCATGATGGGCAACTTCGGTAGAAAGAGGCGGCCGTACATCGCGTTGGGGTCCTCCTCGTCGAAGGCCACGAAGACGGTCCGGTCGAACACTGACTTCGACTGCCAGCCGGACACCATGGGCAGGTACACCGGGCGCGCGCCGGTCAGACCCTGAATGATGTAGCTGGCGAAGTCCGCCTTGTTGGCGGATTTCGCGCCCTTGAAGTCGCTCTGGGTCTGGTCGTGCGCCATCTTCATCTCGGCCGCCTGGAAGTTGTTCGGCGGAGGAGATGAAGGGTCGTACTGGACCAGGTCGGTGAACTGCTTCAGCGTTGGATGAATCACCGCGACGATGCGCCGCCGGGTGAGGTTGGTCGAAACACCCTTGCGGCACACCGTTGCACGCACGATTGAGTATTCCTCCGGCTGGTGCAGGCACTGGTAGCGGTTGTTCAGGTAGTCCTGCTGCGCCTGCACATCCGACTGGAAGCGGATGATGCGCAACCCGTTGTAGTTCGGGTCCGGCGGGATGCTGCTGATCTTGATGAGATCGACCTTCGGAATGTGAATCACGAACTTCTCCTTTTCTTGGGGCCGAATCAGATGCCCTTGGGGATCTTCACGACGTTGACGGGGGGGGCCGAGAGCGGCACGCCCCCGGCCTGCGCCATCCAATGCGGGATGGTGACCAACTCGATGTTGAGGCTCAGGCTGCGGACGGTTTGGCGGAGTTCCGGCTGGAAATCGAAAGCTGCGATGACGCCGCGCACTTGTCGTCCGGGGTTCGCACAGAGAGCCTGATAGACGTATACCTGGATTTGTCCCAAAGACTCGTACCTCGCGTAAATCTTGAATTCCCACTCCCGGATCAGATCGCTGGTATCGACCGTGCGCAGGTCGACCCGCATTCCGGACTCGCCGTATCGGCACTCCTTCCCGATCACCCGCTCACCCGGACGGACCTCTCGGATGTCCCTCGCATAGAGGTCGCGGACTCTCGTCTCTCGCTCGAACTTCAAGGCGCTGCTCCATTGCATCAGGGCGACACGCCCCAAGTTTCGGCAGTTATATGGAGCAATCAGCTCAAAGTAAATTCAAATCTCGGAGATTTT
This sequence comes from Myxococcus sp. AM009, assembly GCF_013372605.1. Lineage (NCBI taxonomy): Bacteria > Pseudomonadati > Myxococcota > Myxococcia > Myxococcales > Myxococcaceae > Myxococcus > Myxococcus sp. AM009. Next base: position 29,845 of record NZ_JABXEP010000093.1, on the reverse strand, counting down.
ATGTTTGTGAGGGTGATGAAGGCAGAGAGTTATGAGATGATGCCTACGAGGCTCCTCCCAAAGTGGGTGGTTTGATGTGCGTGTTTTCTGAGGGCTATCGACTGAGCGGTAAACTCTAGGAAGATCAGTGGCTGTCCCGTACGTCTCCCTGGGGGCTCCCTGGTTCCCGCTGCGCGCTGATCAAGCCCGGGCAAAATCGTCATGCGGCTTTGGCGAATTCCCCATGCTCGCAGGTGCGTCTTGCGCGCGGCCCAGGCCATCGCCGGCGGGTTCCCCACCAACGAGGCGTGGGGCTGGCCGTGGTAGTGGCACTCCAGGAAGGTATCCAGCCGCCGCTGCACCTCGGCCAGGGTGAGGCGGGTGTCCAGGTGGTCCAAAAGCCCCTCGCGCAGCGTGCGCTAGAAGCGCTCCATCTTCCCGCGGGCCTGGGTGTCATACGGGGCCGGGCGTGCATGAGGCGGGTGCCCAGCCGGGCGCAGGCGGTGGCCAGGGCCAGGCCCGAGTAGGTGGAGCCGTTGTCGAGGTAGAGGGCGTCGGGGCGGCCCCTGCGGCGCAGGGCGGCGACGAAGAGGTCCATCATCTCCATTTCGCGCTCGCTGGAGTGGGCTTCCAGGGCCACCACGTAGCGACTGGAGTCGTCCAGCAGCGCGTGCACGCGCAGCGCCACGCCTCCGGCCAGGGTGGGGCCGTGGCAGACGTCCCCATGCCAGAGGGCGCCGGGGAAGGCCGCCTCCCTGCGCCTGCGCGGGGTGCCCGCCGGACTCTTGCGCTGGGACACCCTGTCCAACCCCGCCGAGGCGAAGAGTCTGCGCACGGTGGTGGGACTGACGGCCCCCTGGCGCAGCCGGCGCTGGGCCACCAGCGTGCGCAGCAGCAGCAGCACCGAGGCGCTGGGGTGCTCGCGCCGCAAATGTTGGCGGTCATCGAAGAGCGCGGGATTCTGGTCATCGACGCAGTCATCGCGGAGCGCGGGATTCTGGTCATCGACAAGCGCGGGTTGGGATTTGAGGGCGAGCAAGACGGCCTCGCTCTGCGTCCCGGTTGCGGGGCGCGGAGCGAGGCCGGTGGGCAGCGGTGACTCGGGACGCTCAGCTCTTCTTGGCCTTGCGCTGCGCGCGCGACTCCTCGGCCATGCGCCTGCGGTAGCTGTCGCCCTTGATGCTGATGATGCTCGCGTGGTGGATGACGCGGTCAATGAGGGCGATGGCGCACGCGGCGTTGGGGAAGATGGTGGTCCACTCCGAAAACGGGAGGTTGGTCGTCAGGACAATCGGCTTCTTCTCATACCTGCGCGACACCACCTGGAAGAGGAGGTCGGCGTTCCTGGCGTCGTAGGAGAGGTAGCCAATCTCGTCGATGACGAGCAGCCCCGCCTGGGTGCAGTAGTGCTTCAGGCGCCTGTCGAGAGCTCGGGCGGAGTCCTGGCTTCCGAGGTCGAGCAGCAGTTGGGCGGCGGTGGTGAAGAGGACGGAGTGGCCAGCCTGCACGGCGTTGTAGGCGATATTCTGGGCAATCATGGTTTTGCCCAGGCCCTGGGGCGCGACGAGGACGACGTTGGCGGGGCGGGCCATGAAGTCCAGCGCGAGGGCGCTCTCGACGGCCGTCCTGTCAATGTGCTTGGGCCAGCCCCAGTCGAAGTCGGCCATCGTCCTGAGGGCGCCCAGCTTGCTGCGCGACAGCCGCCGCTCCACGCTGCGACGGGCCCTGTCCTTCGTCTCCTCCTCGGCGATGGCCTCCAGCAACTCCATGGGCCCCCACCTGCGTTTGGTGGCCAGGGCGATGAAGTCTTCGAGGGTGTCGCTGGTGTGGTGCAGGCCCAGGGTGGTGAGGCGCTCTTTCAAGGGACTCATGGCGCTTGCTCCGAGTCGCGCCCGAGGAGGACGTCGTAGGCGTTGAGGGAGTGCTGGGGGACGCGCTGCTCGCGCACGCGCGGGTCATCCGGCAGCACGTGGGGCAGCGGTGGAGGGGCGCCCCTCTTGCGGCTGCGTTACTCGTAGATGTGGGCGACGGAGGCGGGGCCGAGTGCGCCGCGAGCGCGCGTCTCGGCGATGGCGGCGTCGGTTTCCGCGGAGCCGTACCTGTCGGCCAGCGCCAGCAGCTTCACGGTGTGGTTGCCGAGGTTGTCGCCGCGGTTTGCGAGGGCCTGGAGGAGTTGCTCGGCGCGGGGGCAGCGGGCGCGCAGCAAGTCCCTGCCGCGCAGCTCGTGGGCGTGGGCCTTGCGCCTGGCCAGGGCGACCAGGTGGCTTGAGTCCTCGACGACGGCGCCCTTGTCCCAGCTGCGCACGTGAGAGGCGACTTCCTCGGCGCCGTCGAGGAGACGCACCGTGGTGGCGGAGGCCACCAGCGTGAGGGGCCGGCGTACCAAACCGTCGGGAATGGAGTAGTCGTTGCCGTCGAAGCGCACGTAGGGCGTCTTCCCGGAGGAGACGGGGCGCAGCACGTCGGTGGGCAGCGGGTGCGCGGGCAACGGCAGCAGCAGGGGGCGCTCGGCTTCCAGGGCCTGCGCCACCGTGCGGCCCGAGGCGTCGCCGGGCACCCGGCGCTGGTGGGCCACCTCCTCCACCCAGCGCTGAAGTTGGCGGTTGACGTCGTCGAGGCCGTGGAAGGTGCGCGCGGCGAAGAAGGAGTCGCGCAGGTAGCGGATGGTGCGCTCCACCTTTCCCTTCTCATTGCCGCGGTAGGGGGCGCAGGGCTTGGGGACGAAGTGGTAGTGGCCGGCGGCTTCCAATATGCGCGGGTGGAAGTGAATGACGTCTCCGGCCCGCTCCAGCACGACGGACTTCAGGTTGTCGTAGAGGAGGCTGCGCGGCACGCCGCCCAGCGCTTCAAAGGCCTGGACGTGGCCCTGGAGGAAGCACTCCATGGTTTGGCCCAGGAAGAAGCGCGCGTACATGGCGCGCGAGTGGCCCAGCACCAGGACGAAGCAGGAGAGCGTCCGGGTGGCCCGCCCTACCTGCACCTTGCCGAAGCTGCCCCAGTCCACCTGGGCCTCTTCGCCCGGCAGCGTGGTGCGGCGCAGGAAGGCCTCGGCTTGAGGCCCCGGGCGCACCCGCCGCACGTAGCGCTTCACCTGCTCGTAGCCGCCCGGGTAGCCACGGGCCTTCACCATGTGGAAGAGGCGCGTGGCCCTCAGGCGCGGGTGGGCCTTGAGGGTGCCGTCAATGAAGGCCGTGTAGGGGCCCAGCACCGTGGGCTTCGCCGTGCTGCTGTCGGCGCTGGCTACCGGCACGTCCTCCAGGGCCGCCTCCACGGTGTCGTGGTGCAGCCCCAACTGCACGGCGATGGTGCCCACCGGCCAGCCCTCCGCGTGGTGCAGCCTGCGAATCCGGGCGCGTACCTCAAGGCCAATCATCCTCGCACCTCCTCACGCAGGGCAGCGCCGCCAGCGCGGGCCCAGTCGGGTGCGCGCCAGGGTGGTGTGGCGGAGGAATGGACTGGCGCGTCCGCAGGACGTGCACGCAGGAAGGGACGGTGGCGCATACTCAGGGGGCCTCGCTGCGCTCGGCTCCGCGGCCACCTGCGTGGTGGCCTGGGCCGGCGCGGGCGACACCGTCACCTCCAGGGCCCCTGGCGGGGGAGCCTGATGCGTCACTTTCTGCTGCCGCCCCCGGTACGCGGCCTGGCGCTCCGCGTGCGCATGCCGGCCGTCTCGGGTGCGCTGGTAGCGCCGCCCGGCCGCACGCACCGACTCCGCGCGCGCCAGCACCCCGCACCTGCGCCCGCAGTAGCGCTGCCCCCTGTCACACCGGCTGCACAGCTGGAACAACCGACGGCACTCCGGCCGTCCGCACACCGCCAAACGCAACGACTCCACGCACACCTTCCCGTGCGCGCGCCGACTTCTGGCGCCGCGCCCCGGAGTGCGCTACCCCTCCCTCACCGGCTCGCCCCTCTCGCACACCAGGGCGCGCCCCCAGGAAGGCCCTCCAGGTGTCGCTGGTGGGCCTTCTGACTTTCTGGACACGCGCTGCCCTGGACTCCACCGGCGCGCTTCCCACTCCTCAACTTTTCGGCTGCTCCCAGCGCTGCCCCTGGCCGCGCGGTTTCCGAACTCCTCGCCGTCCATGACCAGGAATCAGCGCTTCTTGGTGACCATCAACACTCCAGGGCGTGGCTGCGGTACTCGGTGACGACGGCTGACAACGGCGGCACTTCCACTACCTGGTGGCGGCGCGGCTCGCAATCTCTGCCCTCCAACCGGTGCCCGCAGCCTTGGCACTGCTTGGGCACCAACTCGACGACGTGCTGCACGGCTTCGGGCGGTAGGAGACTTCGCTCATGCTTCTTGTGCCCTGGCTGACCACCGGGGCGGCGGCCCGTGGGCTTCTTCAGTGGACGCGGCGTGCCGGGGGCATCCGCGGAGGGGGGCTTCGAGGAGTTGCTCGAATTGAGATTCAGCCGCTCCTTGAGCTGCCGGTTCTCTTCGCGCAGCTGCCGGTTCTCCTCGCGCAGTTGCCGGTTCTCTTCCTCCAAGTGTGCGATTCGCTCCAGCGCCGCTTCCAGCAGCGCCTCCAGCTTCGCAATCCGCGCGTCCCGGGGGTCGAGTTCCGCCACGAGTGGCGGTGTGTCACGCCGCGTCCAACACCGTCGAGCGCCGTCCCGCCCACCGTCCGCTGCCCCGATGGCTCCTCAAGCAGGCACCAGCCGGTGAACGGTTACAATTTACTTAGCCCTGAGAGGCGTTCCTACCCCCTGAAAATCGGCCTCCAGACGCAGAAACCGGCCAAGTAATTTCTGAGCGGACCCTTACGCCACGTCACTGCCCGGACGGTTACGCGTCTTCGCTCCAGGCGCCAAACTGCGACCACTTCTGGTCCCTCAAGCAGGTGCGGAGGAGGCGAGCGCAGGGCTTGAGGCAGCGGCCAGGAAGGAGCGAATGAAGGAGAGGACACCGCGAGTGGACTGGGCCGAGTTGCTCAGGAGTACGTTCGGCTTGGACGTGTTCGCCTGCGTGAGGTGTGGAGGCAGGCGTCGGGTCTTCGCGTACGTGAAGGGGCACCAGGGGGCGGGCGATTCTGGAGCACCTGGGCTTGCCCACGGCATGTGCGAGGTTGGCCCCGGCACGAGGGCCACCCCAGGCCGTATGGTGTTGAGGCTCAAGACAACCAACAGGCCCAGGCTCCTGCCACGCACCTGAAGAGAGCGCGGCCTGGGCAGGCGTGTGCCCCAAGGGGGCTCAAGCGGCCTGTCCACCGGCCGGGAGCATCGCTCGGGCGGCCCCGTCAGCGGCCCTCCTCGGCCCCTCTGCACCCTCCTTCCCCCTCAACAGGGCCCCCATCCCTCTTATGCGCTGTACTGCGGCCATGCAACAGCCTCAACAGCCATCGCCCCAGCCTTGCATACAGACTTCGGTCAACTTCAGGCGGCGGAACAGCAGCAGTCGGCACGGCCTCTTCGGTCGTCTTGGACGGGCCGTAGTAGCGCTCCTTGGCGATCTTGTCCCGACGACGATCCGCCGCAATCCGCTCGTCGGACCAGGGGCCGACCTCAATCACCCGCCCATGGTCGATCACATAGTGCGAACGGCACGCCAAGTTCCAGTTGCCGACCGATGGCCTCAGCGAAATCGTCCCGCCGTCGTAGATCAGCTTCCAGTCGGTCGGCGTCAAGGGCGTCACGACTTCCTCGCCACAGCCGCAGCAGCAGCGATGGACGACCGTGCCATACTCCATTGAAACGTAGAGTATTCCCGGTTCCATCCGCTCCGGGATGTACTGCACGAACCGATGTTCCAGACGAGGGTATCGCATCATTCGCAATCACTGTTCAGGAGCATGTTGCCGTCGGTCGTATAGGTGCTGTGGTGTTCACGCTCGAGGTCGCGGTAGAAGCCGCGGAGCTTCTTCCACTTTATGACGGCCAGCACCGCATTCAGCGCGTTCAGGTCGGCGACTTGGATGTTGGAGGAGTAGAGGTCGTCCACACCGCCACCCTCGAAGGAGATACGGCCCTTGTGAACGTGGTCGCGCTTGCGCGGCGTGCTCGCCGTCACCCGCAGGATGCCGCCGAGGGAGCCATCGACCAACTCCAGGCCCATCCCAACATCCACGAACGGCACCCCAAGCGCCTCCAGCCGACCCACGATGACGCGCTTGGCGGGCCCTGCATCCACGCAGACGAACGCGAAGGAGACTCCATCCAGAAGGTGGATGGTGCCCACGTCGAGCAGGACTGCATGGGCAACAATCCGCCGGTGCATCCTCGAATAGATGGCCTTCAGATGGTCGACCTTCTTCGGCGCCTCACGCAACTCCTCGATGGACGCTGCGCCCGGTGCGCGAAACGCATTGTGCTGCAGGAACTCGTCGCCATCGAACAGCCGGATCTCCCGGACCGGCGTCTTGGCGACGAAGTCGAGCACATAGGAGCCAGTGCCACCGAGGCCGATGATCGCCACCTTCTCCGCCGAGAGGCGCTCGGTCAGCGCGCCGATTCCCACGCGGTCCGACGCGGTTTCCGTGTAATTGAAGACGCTATCCTCCTCGGCCTCCGGCATCCGGAAGGTGCGGGGACTGACGCCTGGCTTCAGGACGGACGCAGGCCCCGAGAGGATGCTCGCGTACGTTGTCATCTTTTCGTAGTGGTCGGCGTAGCCGTTCGGAGGCTTGCTGGAGAAGAGGTGCTTCGCGGTCACCCCGTTCCCAAGGTTGAAGTCAGCGCTCTGGTTGGCAATCCCCTGAAGGGGGGTGCCGTTGGACTGACACGGGAAGTTCCCATTGAAGTAGACAACGTGCGTGTCCGGCTGGCGAGTGACGTCACCCGCCATGTTCAGGGTGGAGATGAGCGACCCCATCCGCACCTGCCGCTGCGCATCGACGTAGGGCACCTCACGCATGATGAGGAAGCCCCCCTGGAGCTGCACGAAGTAGCCTTCGTCGCGCAGCCGCTTCAAGTCGGGACTATGACTGAACGGTCTTGGTGACATTGAAGATCGTCCCCTTTTCCTTGACTTCAACGGAGCCCCCGGCGCCGAGCTCGCCGGCGTGCGGCTTCGAGGCGGCGTGGCGGTAGGTCATCGAGAACACGGCGTTCGGCTCATGCGAGCCGGGGAAGGCCAACTGGACGACCTGCTCGAAGGTCACCCGCTTGTCGTTCACGACGCGCGGCCGGGCGTTCACGATGATTTCGAACGTCTGGGCCGGCATAGGGCCGGTGATGAAGCGCTCGATACCCGGGGCCGTGAGGTCGATCAGGTCTTGGGGCGAGATGAGCCGGTCTTCCCCCCCGCGCACCTCGAGGAACACCGCCTGGCCCTTGCCCACCTTCGCGAGAGTGTAGAGCGCTGCGCCGCTGATGGCCGGCTTGCCCCACGCGAGCTGGTTGTCATCTAGCGTCAGCTTGAAATCGCGGTCGGTCTGAAAGGCCACGAAGCGCTCGGCCCCGCGCGCGCGAAGGTCGAACGGCTCGTCGAGGCGGAGGTCCTCGAAGTCGCCGGAGGCCAGGATGGCGAAGAGGCTGAAGCCCCCGCGTGGGTCCAGTCCGACGCTGGCGAGAATCTGCCGTCCCAAGGGAACGGGGTCGGCCACGTCCACGGGGCGGAAGGAGAGGTCGCCCTGCGCGACGAGGATGCGGTAGCTCCGCGCGGGCCGCAGGGCCCGGCCCTCCCGCAGCGCGGCTCCTACGTCGTCGTACTCCAGAGGTTCGTCGTTCTTCATGTTCGTTGAGTCCTCAAAGTGGAGCCGGGTCACTCCCAGCCCTCTGAAGGCTCAATCGTCACGACGACAGGCAACCGGTAACGTCGGTCAGAATTCTCTCGAGAGGGTGCCTTCCGGGGTCGGCCCACACACGAAGAAGGCCGGGCACCCCGGGCACGTGCGCACCGACGGGTCGGCAGGGAAGCGCCCTTGCCGAATCCCCTGCAAGAATTCGATGAGCTTGTCCTGACGACTCTGGAGTTCCCGGGTCGTCAGGCTCAGGGGCCGCGAGGTCTGGTCGGCCAGGTGGACCAACTCGACAACGGCCCCCGGGAAGACCCGCTGGGTGGCGAGAAGAAATGCGGCGGCGCCCACGTCCGTGGTCTCGGCCGACTTGAAGTGCCCGGTCTGGATTCGACGAAACGCCCGGACGCCATCCGGGCGCACGCACACGTCGTCCGGCCAGACGATGATTTCGTCCTGAGCGAAGGTCAGGAGGAGTTCGGCCGGCGGCTCCGACCTGCTCCCGGCACGAACCGAAAGGAAGTACTGGAGCATGGAAAGAGCGACCGCCTTGAAGTCGTCGACATAGCCGTGCCCCGCCAAGCCGTGGGCGTCGAACGCGGCCATCACGCCTCGCTCCAGCTCGCGCTCCTCTGGAATCGGTCCGTTGCCAGCAACGACGGCCTGATAGACGGTGCGGACCGCCTCGTGCATCTGCATGAAGGCCGTCGTCGTCCTGCGGCCGCCAGTCCGCAGGACGTGCGCGTAGAAGAAGCGCCGCGGGCAGCGCCCATAGAGCGAAATCTGCTGTTCGCTGAAGCGAAGCCGGCCGCGAACCTTGAGCGTGACTTCGCCCGTCTCGGGCGGCAGTAACATCTCCGGGGCGGGGCTCACCTTCCGTCGGCCCAGGGACGCCCCCAGACGGTCGAGAAAGACGGACAACGCCCGGGCATGTCCATTGGACTTCTTCGTCGGGGCATAGAGGAACAGCCGGTCACGCGTCCGCGACAGGGCCACGTAGAACAAGCACTCCTGCTCTTCGGCCTGCCCGGCGCGGAAGACCTCCGCTGCGCTGCCCTGCCCGCCTTCGACCATTCCCTCCGGCGGAGGACACGGCGGCAGGGGCGGCTTTCGGGGCAGGGTGTCCTGATTGAGGCCCGGCACATGCACGACCGGGAACTCCAGCCCCTTCGCGCCATGGATGGTCATGAGCCGCACCGCATCGAGGCCATGCGCTGCAACGGGCAGCTGCCTCAGGTCGCGGTCATCGCCCAGCCGAACGAGCTTGCGCACCCGGTCGAGGAGACGGACGATGGGTAGGCCGGAGCCAGACGGCTGCACGCGCAGGAAGTTCATCAGCTGCCAGATTGCGATTCCACGCGTCCTATCGGAGACGTCGGACGAACTGGCCAGCCGTGCAGCCATGCGCGTCCGTTCGAGCAACACGCTCGCGAGCACGGTCCATGGCGATGCGGCCTGGTCGAAGTCGCGCAGCGTCCTCGCCAGTTCCTTGAGTGCGGCCCGGCCGGCCTGGGACACCCCGGCTATCGCACCAGGGTCGTGCAACCATGCACCGGGCACCGCATTGGCTTGGCGTAGATGGTCGAACACTGCGGCGACGTCGGTGAGCGACATGGTGAACTCGGGCCAGCAGCCCACTCGAACGAGCCCCATGGCCCAGCGGTCGGTGAGAAGCGACAGCAGGGAAAGCAGGTCCTTGACCTCCGGCCGTTCGAACAGACTTCCGAGGAACAGGACGGGAACGCCCAGACGCTCGAGGTCGCGTGCCAGCGTCGACAACGTCTCGTTGCCCGTACAGAGCACGGCCTGGTCGCGATAGGCGTGGCCTTCACGCCGCATCTCCTCGATTGCTTCAGCCAGCGCCCCCGTCTGCTGCTCCGCACGGTCGACGGTGCGCAGTTCGGGGCGGCTGCCACCCGCGCCCCGTTTGGATTCCAGACCGCCATCCGGGTCGCCGGCCTTCATGCTCGCGGCGAAGGCGGAGAACGCGCTCACCACCTCCTCGACCGAACGGTAGTTCCTCCTCAGTCGGCCGCGCGAACCCCCAGCGAAGTCCTCCGCCCCGAAGCGAGCCATGTTGAATGACGACGCACCGCGGAAGCGGTAGATCGACTGCTTCGCATCCCCCACGCACCAGAGGTTCTCACCGGAGCCGCGCAAGGCCGCCAGGAGACGGACACTGCTTCGGTTCACATCCTGGTACTCGTCCACCAGGACGTGGTCGTATTGGCCCCGCAGGTGAGCGCGAATCGTAGGGTTGCCTTCCAGGAGCCGCACAGGCAGGGCCACGAGGTCACCGAAATCAATCCGGTGCGACCGCCGCTTCAAGGCCTCGTAGGCCGCATAGACGCGAGCGACCTCCAGCGCCCGCTCCGCCGCCTCCCGTTCCTTGGGGTTCAGGGCGTCGCGAAGCATCTGCTCAGCGAGCGCGCCATAGCGCGCTTCGTCCACGACCTCATCCTTGGCGCGGGAGATCGCCGTCAGGATGTCGGAGATATGCTGGGTCGGGTCGTAGAGGTTGCGGTAGTGCACCAATCCGAGCCGTGGAAACTCCTGCTCGAGGAGCTCCACGGCCTCGGCCCGGTCCATCATACGTGGCTCCTTCGGGAGCCCCAACTCGACATGGAATCGGTGGATGAGGTCCAGGCCAAAGGAATGGAACGTGCCGATCCACATCGCCGTCGCGGCCGCCTTGTTCCTGCGGGCGATTCGATCCGACATCTCTCTGGCTGCCTTGTTGGAGAAGGTCAGCAGGAGAATCCGGCGGGGGTCGACGCCGTCGGCCAGGAGCCCTTCGACGCGTCCGGTGAGCGTCTGGGTCTTGCCGGTGCCAGGGCCGGCTTCGAGCAGGTAGGCAGCACCGCGATGGGCGGCTGCGGCGCGCTGCAGCGGATTGAGCGGCCGCTCAATCCATTCGTCCAGGTGCCTGGGAGGGATGGGCGGCAGGAGAAGCGCATCGAGGAACTGCTGGGCCACCACGTCGAAGGGCGCACCGAGCCGTTCCGCGACGGCCGCAGCGGACATCCCGTCTTCGAGGTGGAGCTTGCGCACCACGGCGCGCGGAAGCAGGAACTCGCGCGCGAACAAATCCATCTGTACTTCGCGCCGCTGTCGACGGCCGTAGTCCACCACGCGCTCGACGCCCACCGGCGAGGGCTCCGCCGAGCGCGCGGGGTCAATCTCCCGGACCGGTTCCGTGTCGGGGTCATCCCCGAGTTCCACATGGCCCAGCTCGTGAGCCACCAGGAACGCTCGCATGAAGGGCGTCCCGACGTTCTCATGGAGAATGAGACCTTCACTGGGGATGAACGTGGCGCGCGCCCCATTCAGCACGGCGGCCCCGGCGGCGGTGGGCTCGACGTCGAGCCCTCGGCGCTTGGCTTCCGCCACCGCGAACTCGTAGGGGCACCAGGGATTGAGCCCTCCAGCGACCGCCTGCGCATGCAACGCGGCCGCGACCTGCCGCCCCAGTTCGACCGCGTCCATCGTCAGTTGTCGTCCGCCATCAACCCAGCGCGCCGCTCCTCGGGCACGCCCGCGTCGATCAACAGGCGCTCGAAGCTCACGGGCGCCGCCACCATCGGCTTGGTGTTCGACTTGTAGCTCCGGGCCAGTTCCGGCGTGTGTTGCGGCTTGAGGGTACTGACAAGCAGGTCGAGCGTGCTGTTCAACGCGGCTGCCAGGCGCGTCAGAAAGCGTCTCGGCACCGAGGCGACGTCCACCCGGCGCTCCCGAAAGGCGGTGATGACCTGCCGCGGCACCTCCAGGCGCTTCGCGAGGTCACGCAGCTCATCCAGCGACAGAGCGTCGAATGGGCTCACGGATTGCGGAGTGGCTCCCCGATGACGGCTCCATCCGGCATCAATCAACACCTCGTCCTCCGGTGTCAGCGGTTCCTCGTCCTCACAGACACCCCGGGAGAGCTCTCGCGACAGGTCAACGAGTTCGGGGGCGAGGTCTGGATGGTCGCGCAGGTAGCGCTCGAGCGTTTTCCGATCCGGGTCGGGCTCCACTGAGAAGGCGTTCAGCACATCGTCACGTGATGGTCGGGAAGTGTGGGACGTCATGGCTCGTCTCCTTCGGACAGCATCGCACGCAGGCTGGAAAAAGCCTTGTCGCGATACGTCCTGATCGTCTTCTCGGACCTTTTCAGGGTACCAGAAATGGTAATTGCGCCTGGTTCCTTGGAATCGATGGGAAAGCCTTGTCGAAGCATTTCTATGACCCTCTTGTGCTCTGTCGGCAAGGCTTCAATCGCAGCATCAAGACGCGACTGGTATGCGGCGGAGGCATTCTCCATGGCGGCGAAAGGGTCGAAGCTGCCCGCCGCCCGTTCAATCTCGACTGAAGGCTCGCCCGTTTCCTCATCGAGTTCGAGAGCAACCGAGCGTTTCTCGTCGCGCCAGGTTGGACGCTTGGCGTCGCGCTTCAGGTTCGCGAGCGCGCCGTCGAAGCGCACTTCGAAGAAGTCGAGCCGTTCTGAATAGGATCGCCGGTCGGCGGCAAGCAACTCGACAAACTGGAAGAGCACCTTCTCCCTGATGTTGCTCCTGGTCAGCGACACACCGCTCCCGTCTGTGTTTTCTGCCTTCGGGAGACAGCGCAGGACCCGCGCCAACAAGATTCTGTAGAACTGCTCGGAGGCGGCGTCGGGCTCATGTTCCCGACTGGCTCGAACGAAGTAAAGCAGGCACTCGCTCGGCACATAGCCTGGGTCCTCTCGACGCGAGATGTGAGCCCTGGCCATCAGCTCGTCTCGCGATAGCGCCTCCAGTTCGACCAGTTTGGCCTGAATCTTTGGAGTCCGTGAGTACACTCCTCCTGCCGAAGTTTTCCTGAGCGAAGTTACCAATGATTACCCCTCACAACGACGGACAAACCTGAACACCTGCTCAAAGGCAGGGAAGACGTGAAGTGGTTCAATGGCGAGCCTCTTCTCAAGCCGAAACTTCATTTCGACCCTGACGTCACCTGCCACGTTGCTGGAGCGGGGTGTGCACCTATGACACGTCCGCTCGTGTTCAACTGACCGTACACAGGAGCCGCCACACGCAAAATACCACCCAGGTAGTATGCCGCAAGACCTCGCCATCCTGGCCTTTCCGATGGGGTGTATGGGACACCAGCCGATGCTCCGCGATGTTCCTGGAAGAAGCGACTCTCCGGATTGGCATCGCGGAGGGTACTCCTGACAGCTTTACGGGATTCCTCAAGCATGTGCGGAGGAGGCGAGCGCAGGACGTGAGGCAGCGGCCAGGAAGGAGCGGATGAAGGAGAGGAGACCCCGAGTGAACTGGGTCGAGTTGCTCAGGAGGACGTTCGACTTCGACATGTTCGCCTGCGTGAGGTGTGGAGGCAGGCGTCGGATCTTGGCGTACGTGAAGGGGCCCCCGGGGTGCGGGCGATTCTGGGTAAGAACTCGCCGTGCCCCCTTCCAGCGTGTGCGGATCGGGTCAGAGCGCGCCGGACGGTCGGCGGTCAGTCGAGGCTCTTCGGCAAAGTAACGGTGCCGGGGTTCTCGATGGCGGCGAGGGCGGCGCGCAGCAGGTAGTCCCCCGGGTCTTCGCTGCGCAGCTTCGCCGTCTCAATCAGCGAGTAGAAGAGGGCGGCCACCTGAGTGCCTTTCTCGGACTTGCTGCCGTAGTGGTTCTTTCTGCCGAGGACCAGTGGGACTCACGCGCGCTGCTGTCGCTCATCCTCGTCGGTCTGCCAGAACTGGAGTCGCGGATGGTGCGCCGGTACAACCGCAGCCTTTACTCGCGCCTGTACACCCGGCTGCGCATTGAGACACTCACGCCGGAGGACACCGCGGAGTATCTCCGGGTGCGGCTGGCCCGTGCCGGGTGCGACCGCGAACTGTTCGCCTCGGACGCACTCGCCATGCTGCACGAGGCGGCCAGTGGCGCGCTGAAGCGCGCCTCCAGCGATGGCCATCAACCAGCCGGATTACCCGACCATCAACAACGTTGCGCGGCAAAACATGCGCACGGCGCCCCGGCCGAACGGCGAAGCTTTGTCGCACCGCCCATTACTCTCACGCGACCTCCTCACGGAATCGCAGACACCCGAGAACGCATCAGACCTGGGTGGAGAAGGGGGCCGGCGAATGGATTGTGACGCTGGATGACGCCGGGATGCACCACCCGCTTCGCCTTCCGCCGGACGAGGCGGAGGCTCCTGGAGAGCGCGTCGAGGGCTACCTGCCTTCGCGGAGGTGGTTTGCCTCGGTGCAATCAGGCGAGGACTCGTCTGACCCCGTGGTGTTGTCCCTGTCTCCCTTGGGCTCGGGGGCTGCCCGCCGCTGGCTGACGGGCTTCCCTCGGCTGGCGGACCTCTCGCTCCGCGCGTCCGGCGGCTGGGTGGCGTTCATCGACCACGCTCCAGGCTTCGCCAGCGGCGGTGAGGCCGGGGGGGGGACGTCTATCTCGTCCCGGCCGGGAGTGACGACGCGCGGCTCGTGCTGCGGTCCCGCCCGGAGGCAGGGGTCTTCTACCGGTCCCCCACCCCCCGTCCAGCGCCTGTCGCCCGATAGCAGCGCGGGCAGGGGGGATGGCCGGCGACCGGAAGTCCAGCACCTACCGCCTCTTCCTGGACGCTGCCCCACGATGCCGGGTGCACGGGCTGCCCGGAGCAGGGTAGAGAGGGAGCCGGAGGAGCGAAACGAGATGGACGCGAACGCAGTGGCGGAGCTCGAGAAGGCCGGCGTGAAGGTGGACCAGCCCGAGCGCCTGTACGTGGCGGTGGAGTGGGACGAGGACGGCAAGCACGTGCGTCCGGTGGGGGAGCGCGTCCAGCTTCGCGCGGGCGAGCAGCTGGTCCATGTGACGCTCAAGCCCATCTCCCAGCTCTTCGTGGGTGACGTGAAGCCCCCCAGCTTCGCCAAGGCGCCCCCGGACGAGTACCAGGCCTTCTTCCTCCTCATCGAGGCCACCGCCGCCGGCTACTGCCGCGCCGTGCGCAACACCGAGACGGACCAGGAGTTCGAGCGGCTCTACCGCCACCTCCTGCGCCGTCCCGACGGCACCGACCGCAACCCGCTCTTCTCCCACCTCCAGGGCGCCGTCCGCCTCTACATGTCCCTGCGCGACGTCAGCCAGGCGGAGTTCGAGGCCGTCATCCACCGCCTCCACCAGTCCGCCCGGCACTTCCAGACGCACACCGGCAGCATCAACTACTTCCAGGAAGTGCTCCGCGGCGTGCTCGGCGCCTGAGGCGTCCGTCAGCCCCACCGCCCTCCTGGTCAACCCAGGAGGGTGGCACCTGGAATATCGTGCCCCGCCGCCCGTTCCCGGGCGTTCTTCCGACAGGAGCACGGATGTTCCGTCAGTCGTTACTCTGGACCTCGTGTCTGGCCCTGCTCTCCGGCCCCGTGGCCTGTGCGCAGACGCAGGCCAGGCCGGTGGCGAAGTCCGCCGTGGCCGCCGCGCCCAGGCTCGGCGCCGGCATCGAGTCCCGCACCCTCAAGAACGGGCTCAAGGTCATCGTCTGGCCCAACCACGACATTCCCAGTGTCGTCCTCTACAACTGGTTCCGCGTCGGCAGCCGGAACGAGTACCCCGGCATCACCGGCCTGTCCCACTTCTTCGAGCACATGATGTTCAACGGCGCGAAGAAGTACGGCCCCGGTGAGTTCGACCGCGTCATGGAGGCCAACGGCGGCGCGAACAACGCATTCACCTCCGAGGACGTCACCGTCTACATGGACTGGTTCCCGCGCTCCGCGCTCGACGTCATCTTCGACCTCGAGGCCGACCGGCTCCAGCACCTGGCCATCGACCCCAAGGTCACCGAGTCCGAGCGCGGCGTCGTGTACTCGGAGCGCCGCTCCGCCATCGACAACGACAACATGGGCGCCCTGATGGAGCAGGTGCAGGCCACCGCCTTCGTCGCGCACCCGTACCAGTTCCCCGTCATCGGCTGGCCGTCCGACATCGAGTCGTGGCGCATCGAGGACCTCCAGCGCTACTACAAGACGTACTACGCCCCCAACAACGCCACGCTCATCTTCACCGGCGCCGTGACGCCCGCCGAAATCTTCGCGCTCGCGGAGAAGCACCTGGGGCCCATCCCCTCCCAGCCCGCGCCCGAGCCCATCCGCACCAAGGAGCCCGAGCAGCAGGGCGAGCGCCGCATCGTCGTGAAGAAGCAGGCCCAGGCCCCACTCATCCAGTTGGCCTACCACGGCATCTCCGGCAAGGACGCGGACGTGGAGGCGCTCACGCTGCTCCTGGGCATCCTCGCCAACGGTGAGTCCTCGCGGCTGCACCGCCGCCTCGTCGAGGAGGAGCGCGCCGCCCTCCGCGTCAACACCCACTTCAGCCCGGGCTTCGACCCGTCGCTCGTCTGGGTCTACGCGGACTTGCCGCCCGGCGCCGACGTCGCCAGGGTGGAAGGCCTGCTCACCGAGGAGCTGGCCCGCGTCGTCAAGGACGGCGTCAGCGACGCCGAGCTCAAGAAGGCGCGCAACATCACCCTGTCCCAGTTCTGGCGCAGCCTGGAGACCAACAACGGCCGAGGCCGCGCGCTGGGCGCCGCGGAGACGTTCCGCGGTGACTACCGCCAGCTCTTCGACGCGCCTGAGCGCTATGAGCGCGTGACGCGTGACGATGTCCGCGAGGTCGCCGCGCGCATCTTCAACTCGCAGCGCCGCACCGTGGGCTGGCTCGTGCCCGCCGACGCGCGGGCCGCCACCCCCGACTCCCGCAAGGAGGCCTCGCGATGAGCGCCCCCCTCACCTGGAAGGCCGCGTTCACCACGCTGCTGCTGTCCTCCGTCCCCGCCGCGGCCCAGGGCTCCGCCGCTGCTCCGAAGGCCGCCGCTGCGGCCCCGGCACAGCAGGGCGTGACGCTCCCCAAGGCCACCACCGTCACGCTGAAGAACGGCGCGAAGCTCCTGCTCGTGGAGCGCAAGGAGCTGCCGCTCGTCTCGTTCAGCGCGTGGGTGCGCGGCGGCGCCCTGGGCGACCCCGCCGGCAAGGAGGGCCTGGCCTCGCTCACTGGCGAGCTGCTGCAGAAGGGCGCTGGCGGCCGTGACGCGCGTCAGTTCGCCGAGGCCGTGGACGGCGTGGGCGGCGACATTCAGGTGGCCGCCAACCTGGAGGCCCTGGTCATCAGCGGCCAGTTCATGTCGCGCGACACCGGGCTGATGGTGGAGCTGCTCACCGACATGCTCACGCGCCCGCGCTTCGACGCGAAGGAGCTGGAGAAGGTCCGCGCGCGCAAGGCCTCTGAAATCACCGCCGCGAAGGATGGCGACCCGCGCATGCTGATTGGCGCGTACTTCCAGGCCTTCCACTTCGCCGGGCACCCGTATGGCACGCCCGTCAACGGCAGCGAGGCGTCCCTGCCCGGCCTGTCCCGCGAGGACGTGCTCGCGTACGCGAAGCACCACCTGGGCGCGGACCGGCTCATCCTGTCCGTGGTGGGTGACTTCGACGCGAAGGCGCTCGCGAAGAAGCTGGAGTCCTCGCTCGGCGGCTGGGCGCGCGCCGCCGCGCCCGCGCCCACCGTGTCCGCCACCGCCGCCTCCAAGGGCCGGCGCGTGCTGCTGGTGGACAAGCCGGACGCCACCCAGACGTACTTCTGGATTGGCAACACCGGCATCTCCCGCGATGACCCGGACCGGGCCGCGGTGCGGGTCGCCGAGACGGTGTTCGGCGGGCGCTTCACCTCGCTGCTCAACACCGAGCTGCGCGTGAAGTCCGGCCTCAGCTACGGCGCCAGCTCCGTGTTCATCCGCCACACGCGCCCGGGGCCCGTCATCATCGCCTCGTACACGAAGACGGAGTCCACGGGCCGCGCCATCGACCTGGCGCTGGAGACGCTCGCCGGCTACCGGAAGGCCGGCATGGATGACGCCATGCTCGCCTCCGCGAAGTCGTATGTGCTGGGGCAGTTCCCGCCCACGCTGGAGACCGGGGCGCAGGTGGCGGGCAAGCTGTCGGAGCTGGCCTTCTACGGCCTGGACGCCAGCGACGTGGACGGCTTCGCCAGCGCCGTCTCCGCCACGACGCGCCAGGGCGTGCACGGCATCATCCAGCGCAAGCTCCCCGCGCCAGAGGACCTCACCTTCGTCCTCATCGGCAAGGCGTCGGACATCCGGGAGGCGGCTCGCAAGTACGGCGCCGTCACGGAGATGAAGATCTCCGACAAGCGCTACTCGCCGCCCTCCGCGCCCGCGAAGCCCTGAGCCCCGCCGCGCACCGCCGGCTCCGGAAGGAATCGGACCGGCGGTGCCTGGCGCTCTTCACTCCTTCGCCGTCAGCGCGCGGTAGCGCGTCATGCAGTTCTGGAAGCGCCGGTCCACCGAGCGCGCGAACCACGCGGTGGTCAGCTCGCGCTTCAGCTTCGGACTGTGGAGCGTCACCCGGGGAAGCTGGGCGTAGGACGGCGCTTCGCCCGTCTCCCGCTGGTAGACGCGTTTCACCGCGCGGAACGTGTCGGTGGATTCGAAGTCCAGCGCCTTCTCCTCGCGCACGTCGCGGCGCACCTGCCGCTCGCTGAGCTCCTCCGGGGCGAAGCGCAGACGGAAGGCCAGCAGCGCCAGCAGCGACTTGCTGTCCTCGTCGCGCGGCTGCCCCTGCTTGTCATAGAGCTGGAGGTCTCCGTCGGGCGCCAGGGGATGGCCGGTGAGGCGGCTCACCTGCGACTGGAGCGCGGCGTTGCGTGAGGCATAGACGCCCGCGTTGTAGTCCGCGAAGCGGAAGAGGGGCTCGGGGTAGGCGGCCTCGTAACCCAGCAGCCGCGCGGTGCCGTAGCGCACGCCGCCCGCGCGGGTGTACATCGACTCGCGCACCTCGGCCGGGTCCGCGTCCTCGCCCGCCTTCTGCATCGCGTAGCGCACGCTCACCTGCATGGAGCCAGCGGTGGTGACGGGGTTGAACGCGTTCAGGTTCCCCGAAGCGAAGACGCCGCTGGCGAAGTCCACGACCTTGAAGGCGCTCGGGTATTCGTTCTCGTAGTACGCGAGCATGTCGCGGAAGAGCCGGTCCAGGTCGCGCTCGGTGCGCAGCGCGCGCAGCCGCTCGTCGAACGTCTTCTTGCTGCCCTTCGCCCGGCCTTCCAGCACCGACGCCAGGACCTTACGGCCCAGCGGGCCCAGCTTGTTCGCGTGTTCGTCCAGACGCGCGCGGACCATCTTCGGGAGCCCCGGGACGGCCGGGTCGACCTTGTAGCCGGACTCCTGTTCGATGACGGCCAGCACCGAGCACACCGCGGGCGGTGACGGGGCGAGTTCCTCCACCTCCAGCGCGGCCAGCACGTCCCGGGCCCAGCCCTCGCGGTCCTGGAGCCGCGGAGGCATCAGCCTGGCGACCTGTGACGCGGAGAGCTGTGGCAGCGCTGGAATGGAGGGCTGGGCCGAGCCCGCTCCGCGCGTCGCGCATGCGGTCATCATGCCCAGCGCGAGCAGCATCCCCAGCCGGGCGCGGCCACGGCGGGGCGCCTGTGTCCAGGTGGGCTTCGCGGCGAAGGTCACCCACAGGCCGCGCCACGCACGGCGCCAGCCGGACGTGGGGGACCGCGGTGGAAGGGGCTCCTGCATGCGCTCGCCTCCGGGGCTTGGGCCCCGATATCTCAGGAGGCGCGCGGCGCTGGCGAAAGCCATGAGCCCTTGCGCTTGCCCGGTGTCCGGGCAGGGCCTCCCTGGTGGCATGCCCTACCACGGCGCGAGCCCACCTCAGCGACGGATCTGCACGTCGCGCGCGACGGTGCGGCCCCCCATGAGGACGAACTGCGCACGCACCGGCGTGCCTTCCCGCAGCTGCCGCAGCGGCACCTTTCGTCCCTGCCGCAGGCCTCGGCTGCGCTGGTCCAGCTCCAGCTCGTAGACGCCGCCCTCCCGGTCCTT
Organism: Myxococcus sp. AM009; assembly: GCF_013372605.1. Lineage (NCBI taxonomy): Bacteria > Pseudomonadati > Myxococcota > Myxococcia > Myxococcales > Myxococcaceae > Myxococcus > Myxococcus sp. AM009. Next base: position 10,340 of record NZ_JABXEP010000093.1, on the reverse strand, counting down.
CACGGTGAGGGTGTTCCGCTTCACCTGCGTGACGCGCCCACTCACGGAGCTGGAGGCGATGATGACGTCCTCCAGGGGCGCGTTCCCCGCGCCGCCCTGTCCCGTCTCCACCGTCGCGTGCTGCGCCGCGCGCGCCGCGCCCAGGTACCAGTCCTCGTCCTCCCGGGCCTGGACCGCCTCGGAGCCAATCATCACCCGGCTCGCCGCCGCCTGCTGCTGCGTCGTCCGCGGCGCGGCGGACTCCGCCACCGGGGCCGGCGCGCGCACGGGTGCGCCCTCCATCGGAGCCACGGACGTGTCGCTCATGGCCGTGGGCGCTCGCGCCAAAGTGTTCTCTCCGGGAGCCTGTTCCCGCACCGCCGTCGCGGGCTGGAGCGCCGCGGGCGCTGTCGCGCTGTCCACCTCCATCACGGGCTCGCGTTCAAGGGCCCCGGCCGCCGTGTCCGCTTCCATGCCGCTGGGCGTCACCACCGCCGCCCGAGGCTCCCGCTCACGGCAACCCGTCGTCATCGCGAAGAGTCCCAGCATCCCCACCCACGCCCATCCTCTTCCCATACTGTTCCCCTCGAGTTCCCAGTCGCTCCGTTTCGCGGCTTCCAATGCAAGCGGTGTGCGCAGCCCCTCCGCGTCACGCAGGCAGCGCGCGGGCCACGGCCTTCACGTGTGAGCGCACCAACTCGCGGGCGCCCATCAGCTCCGTGGCGTCCCGCGGCGCATAGCCCAGGCACAGCACCACGTCGTCCTCCGGCGCCGTCCGCACGCCCAGCTTCACGTAGTCCAGGGTGCGCGGCACGGGCTCGCCGTCGGCGTCCCGGTTGAAGCGGCCGAACACCGTGGCATTCGTCCCTCGTCGCGGCGCCGTCTCCTTCAGGGCGAACATCCGCCGTATCGCGGCGAGCGCCTCCGGCTGCCCCATCAGCACTTCCGGACGCGCGGGCCCGCCCAGCTCCCACTCCAACAAGCGAAGGCAGCCTCGGACGAACTCCACGTCGGTGATGACCAGCCCGTACAGGTACCAGTCCGCGCAGGCCACCTGCACCAGCCTCGCCTGGGCGTCCGTCAGCCAACCGAACGAGGGGCAGGTGAACGTCTCGCACACGGATGAGCGGTACACGCCGCAGTCCCGCAGGTCCGTGCCGCCCGTCACCAGCGGGTGGGCAAGGCAGCCCACCTGCTTGCGCTCGGAGTCCAGGAAGCCCAGCAGGGGGCACACCCGCACGGCGGAGAACATGGGCTCGGCGCGACGGGCCGCGAGCAACTCACGGGCGGCTTCGCGCCACGCCGAGGCTTCCCACGGCACGCGGCGCAGCCGCTCCGTCTGCATGGAGAGCTGCTCCGCCACGGCCAGGCGGGAATGGTCCCGGAAATTGTAGAGGCCGCAGCAGGCTCCACACGACGCGCCTCCACCGGGCTGGCACAGGTGGAAAGAAACAGTCACCCTTCACATCTTACGAGCTCAAACGATTCATGCAGGAGAATCGTCCGAGGCGTCTCCTCAGAACCACTCCGGGCGCATGCGCGCGTAGGAGTCCTCTCCTGTCCGGCAGAGCCGGGCGAGCAGCGGTACCCGAGGCAGCTCCACCGCGAACCAGTACTGCGCCGCCGCCAGCTTGCCCTCGTAGAAGTCGGGCGCGGGGTCGCCACGCCCCAGCGCTTCCTTCGCGGCCGCGGCCTGGGCCAGCCAGCGCCAGGCCACCGCGAGCACGCTGAAGAGCTCCAGGAAGTCCGCGCTGTGGCGCAGCATCAGCTCCACCTCGCCGGACATGCCACGCGCGCCCAGCTCCGTCACCACGGTGGTGGTCTCCGCCAGGGCCTGTTCGAGCGCCTCGCCCCACTCCGGCGTCACGCCCGCCGCGCGCGCTCGCGCCACCGTGGCGCCCACCTCCTCCGTGAAGGCCTGGAGCGCCGCGCCGCCGCCGGCCACCACCTTGCGCCCCAGCAGGTCGAGGCCCTGGATGCCGGTGGTGCCCTCGTGGATGCTGTTGAGCTTCTGGTCTCTCAGCCAGGCCTCGGGCAGGTACTCGCTGGAGTAGCCGTAGCCTCCATGCACCTGCACCGCGAGCGCGTTGGCCTCGAAGCCCCGCTCGGCGGGGAACGACTTCGCCACCGGCGTCAGCAGGTCCACCAGCAGGCCCGCGCGCTGGCGGGTGGCGTCGTCCTGGCCATGCTCCGCGAGGTCCGCCTGGTACGACGCGGCGAGCAGCAGCGACAGGCCCCCTTCGACGATGGCCTTCTGCCGCAGCAGCATCCGCCGCACATCCGCGTGTTCGATGATGGGCGTCTGCGGCCGCGTGGCGTCGCGCACGCCGGCGGGCCGGCCCTGGGGACGCTCACGCGCGTAGGCCACGGCCTCGTGGTACGCCACCGTCGCGGTGGCCACCCCGTTCATGCCCACCATGATGCGCGCCTCGTTCATCATCTGGAACATGCACGCCAGGCCGCGTCCCGGAGGCCCCACCAGCCAGCCGTGGCAGTCACCTGATTCACCGTAGTTGAGGGCGAGGCTGGGGATGCCCTTCCAGCCAATCTTGTGGATGACGCCCGCCACGCGGACGTCGTTGTCCACCAGCGCGTCGCCCTCCGGCCGCCGCGAGGGCACCGCGAAGAGGGAGATGCCCCGCGTGCCGCCCTCCGCGCCTTCGATGCGCGCCAGCGTCAGGTGCACCACATTCTCACTGAAGTCCTGGTCCGCGCCGCTGATGAAGATCTTCGAGCCCTGGATGCGCCAGCTGCCGTCCGGCGCGGGCGTCGCGCGGGTCCGCACGTCCGCGAGGCTGCTGCCCGCCTGCGGCTCGGTGAGGGCCATGGTGCCCGTCCATTCGCCCCGGTACATCGGCTCCATGAAGGCCGCCTTCACCTCCGGCGTGCCGAACACCTCCAGCAGGTGCGCCGCGCCCAGCGTCAGGCCCAGCCAGGCGTAGACGCTCAGGTTGGCCGCCATGAGGTAGGCGGTGGACACCGCGTGCACGGTGAGCGGCAGCTGCTGTCCTCCGACGTCGGGCGGGCGCGAGGCGGTGAGCAGGCCCAGCTCCACCAGGCGCGGGTACAAGTCGCGCATCAGCGGGTGGACGTGGACGCGCCCGTCGCGGAAGGACGGGGGCTGGGCGTCCATGGCGCGGTAGGTGGGGTAGAGCACCTCGCGCGCGAAGCGGCGCGTGCTGTCCAGCAGCAGGGTGAAGGTGTCGCGGGAGTGCTCCGCGAACGCGGGCAGGGCGCACAGCGCCGTGGCATCCAGCACCTCGTAGAGCTGGAAGTCCACGTCGCGGTCCGACAGCAGCGGATTGGGGCGGGGCGCGGTCGTCATGCCCCGGTGTTAACAGGCGCGCTAGTAGGACGCGAAGGCGGACTCGAAGTCGAGGTCGTCGTCCGGAGCCTCGCACCGGATGTCGCGCACCGCGTCGGGCCGGGCGGCCCACTCCGGGGGACTGTCGCCACCCACCAGGGGCATGACGGACACGCCGAGCAGCGCCGTGGTCAGGGCCGTCTCCATGGACTCCATCAGCGGCTCCTGGGAGCGGTGCCACCAGCGGTGGTGCCCCCGCTTCCGCCGGCGCAGCCGCTCCAGACACGAAGGGCCCAGCACCTGGACGCCGGCGCCGCCCAGCGCCGCGAGCGCCCATCCACAGGGCATGGAGGACACGCCCTGCGGCCGTCTCCGGTAGGGACGCGGCGGTGCGTGGATGTCCAAGGGCCGGGACGTCGCCAGGGGCCGCGCGGGTGCGCGCGTCCCACCCCGCACGCGCCACGGCGCGGGACGGACTCGACGGGGAGATGGGCTCCACATGGGGGTGTCACGCTCCTCACGCGGCCTATCCCTCTCAGGCGACATCCGCTCGCGGAAGGTGGTGTCCCCTCCCTGAACCCGCCATGTGGGAGTTGCTCGCTCCCTGGCCGGAGGGTGGCAGTGGGGATGAGACGAAGAGGGCCCGCCTGCCCGCCTGCCCGGGCTGCGTCCTGGGCGTGCGACGGCCGAAGCGCCTCACCCTCGCTGAGGGGCCGATTCCAAGGAGACCTCGCGGTGTCCTGGCATCCGCGCCCGTGCCTGAGGGCTTCGTAGGTCAGGTTGCTGGTGACGTCTGTCATTGCGGGCGGTGTGTCTGTCTGGTTTGTTCGTGCAATGGCAGGCATCTGCGGTGGCGGGGCATTGACAGGGAATCCACGACGCCCGCCTCCCTGACCGCCCGGCGTGAGACCTGCCCTTCCTGGGGACTGTCCGCTGCTGAAAAGCCGTCTCCCGCCAGGAGGGTGTGGCCCCGTGCGGGCTGTTAAGGTCGAGTGCCTTCCATGACGCACCCCCTCCGTAGTCCTCCGGATGCGGCCCCGGAGTCCCAGCGCCCGGTTCCGGTGCTCCCAGGCGTGGACGCCTTGCAGTTGCTCTCCGAGAGCATCCCCCAGCTCATCTGGGTCGCCCGCGCGGACGGCCATCACGAGTACTACAACGCTCGTTGGTACACCTACACGGGCCTCACCCCCGAGCAGGCACTGGGGGCGGGCTGGCGGTTGGCCTTCCACCCCGATGACCTGGAGGAGGCGGGCCGGCGCTGGGCGGACTCCCTGCGCACCGGCGCGCCCTATGAGGTGGAGTACCGCTGCCGCCGCCATGACGGCGTGTGGCGCTGGCACCTGGGGCGGGGGCACCCGGTGCGCGACGACAGCGGGCGCATCGTCAAATGGTTCGGCACCTGTACGGACATCGAAGAGCAGAAGCGCGCCGCGGAGTCCCTGCGCGTGCTGGCCGAGGCGGGCGCGCTGCTGTCGTCGTCCTCGCTGGATTACGAGGCGACGCTCTCGGCGCTGACGCGGCTGGTGGTGCCGTCGCTGGCGGACTGGTGCGCCATTGAAATCGCCTACGAGGATGGCTCCACGCGCCAGGTGGGCGTGGCGCATGTGGACCCGGAGAAGGTGCGCTACGCGGAGGAGCTGCGTGTGCGTTACCCGCCGCGCCATGAGGACCCCTCCGGCGTGCTGTCCGTCATCCGCACGGGGGTGTCGGTGGTGCTGCCGGAGGTCCCGGATGCGCTGCTGGTGGCCGGGACCCGTGACGCGGAGCATCTGCGCATCGCGCGGGAGCTGGGGCTGCGCTCCGCCATGCTGGTGCCCCTGACGGCGCGTGGCCGCACCATTGGCGCGCTGTCGCTGGTGCACGCGGAGTCAGGCCGGCGCTTCGCCCAGACGGACCTCCTGCTGGCCACGCAGCTGGCCGAGCGCGCGGCGGTGGCGCTGGACAACGCCCGGCTCATCAAGGACGCGCGGCGGATGGAGCTGCGCTTCCGCTCGCTGGTCACCGCCTCCACCCAGGCCGTCTGGGTGACGCGCCCCGACGGCGACATCGAGGAGGACAGCCCGTCCTGGCGCGCCTTCACCGGCCGGACGTACGCGCAGTGGCGGGGACACGAGTGGCTTTCGGCCGTGCATCCCGAGGACCGGGACACCGCGGCGCGGAGCTGGTTCGCCACGGTGGAGCAGCGCCGCCCCTATGACGCGGAGTACCGCCTGGCCCGCCCGGACGGGCGCTACACCCCCGTGCGCGTGCGGGCGGTGCCGGTGCTCAACCCGGACGGCGGCGTGCGCGAATGGGTGGGCACCACCACGGACGTCTCCGCCCAGCGCCAGGTGGAGGACGCCGCCCGCCGCCTGGAGCGCGAGGCGGCCGCGCGCCGGCTGGAGGCGCTGCGCGCGGAGGTGAGCCTCGCCCTGGCGCGCGAGGACGCCCTGGCGGAGATTCTCCAGGACTGCGCCAGCGCACTGGTGACGCACCTGGGGGCGCGGACGGCGCGGCTGTGGCTGTACTCGCGCGACACCCACACCCTGGAGCTGGCGGGCAACGCGGGCCCCAACGCGCCGCCGCGCGACAAGTGGGCTCGAATCCGGGTGGACGGCCCCAGCCTGGTGAGCGAGGTGGCCCGCCTGCGCGCTCAGCTCCGCGTGGATGACCTGACAGGCGACACGCGCGTCCTGGACGGCGGCTGGTTGAAGGAGACGGGCGTGCGCGCGTTCTCGGGCATGCCGCTGATGGTGCGTGGGCAATTGGTGGGAGTGCTCGGCGTCTATGGCAGGGAGCCGCTGGGCGAGGACGCGGCGGTCGCGCTGGCGGCGGTGTCGGACGCCATCGCCCAGGGCGTGGAGCGCCGCCGCGCCGAGGAGGGGTTGCAGCAGCGCGCCCAGGAGCTGGCCCGCTCCAACGAGGAGCTCCAGCAGTTCGCCTACGTGGCCTCGCACGACTTGCAGGAGCCGCTGCGCATGGTGGCCAGCTATACCCAGCTGCTGGGCCGGCGCTACAAGGGCAGGCTGGACGCGGACGCGGACGAGTTCATCCACTACGCGGTGGACGGGGTGAATCGCATGCAGCGGCTCATCCAGGACCTGCTGGCCTATTCGCGGGTGGGCACGCGAGGCTGGGACAGGCGCCCTTGCGACGCGGGACGGGCGCTGGAGCGGGCGACCGCGAACCTGCGGGCGGCCATCCAGGAGACGCAGGCCTCGGTGGAGCTCGGCCCGTTGCCGGCGGTGCTCGCGGACGAGACGCAGCTCACCCAGTTGTTCCAGAACCTGGTGGGCAACGCGCTCAAGTTCCACGGCGCCGCGCCGCCCCGGGTGCGGGTGAGCGCCGAGCCGCGGGGAGCGGCGGTCCGCTTCACCGTGCGCGACTGGGGCATTGGCATCTCCCCCGAGTACTTCGAGCGCATCTTCGTCATCTTCCAACGGCTCCACGGCAAGGAGGAGTACCCGGGCACGGGGATTGGCCTGGCCATCTGCAAGAAAATCGTCGAGCGCCATGGGGGCCGCATCGGCGTGGAGTCCCAGCCAGGTGAAGGCACGGCCTTCTGGTTCACGCTGCCCGCCGTACCGTCCCATCCGGAGTCTTGAGACATGCGCCACGACGCGACTGGCAGCCCGATTGAAATCCTCCTGGTGGAAGACAACCCCGGCGACGTGCGGTTGACCATCGAAGCCTTCAAGGAAGGCAAGGTGAGCAACCGCCTGTCGGTGGCGCGCGACGGCGTGGAGGCGCTGTCCTTCCTGCGGCGCCAGGGCGCGTACGCGGACGCCGCCCGGCCCGACCTCATCCTGCTGGACCTCAACCTGCCTCGGAAGGACGGACGCGAGGTGCTGGCCGAAATCAAGGTCGACCCGGCCCTGCGCCGCATCCCGGTGGTGGTGCTCACCACGTCGAAGGCGGAAGAGGACATCCTGCGCACCTACGACTTGCACGCGAACTGCTACATCGCCAAGCCGGTGGACCTGGAGCAGTTCATCTCCGTGGTGCGCTCCATTGACGACTTCTGGTTGTCCGTCGTCCGGCTGCCCCCCAAGCCCGAGGCTTCATGAGCGACCGGAGCGTGGACGGGCGCCCCCTGCGCCTGCTGCTGGTGGAGGACAACGCGGGCGACGCGCGGCTGCTCCAGGAGGAGCTGAAGGAGATTGCCACCGCGCGCTTCGACGTCCTCCACGTGGAGCGGCTGGCGGACGCGGTGCACGTGCTGGGCAGCGCCGACGTGGACGCGGTGCTGCTCGATTTGTCGCTGCCGGACGGGCAGGGGTTGGCCAACATCCCCCGCCTGCTCAACGCCGCGCCGTCGGTGCCGCTGGTGGTGCTCACCGGCACGGACGACGAGCAGCTGGCGGTGCAGGCCGTGCACGAGGGCGCGCAGGACTACCTGGTGAAGGGGCAGGTGACGGGGGCGCTGCTGGTGCGGGCGCTGCGCTACGCCATCGAGCGCAAGCGCGTGGAGGAGGGGCTCAAGCGCGAGGAGGCGGCGCGGCAGACGGCGGTGTTCCGCGAGCAGTTCCTGGGCGTCCTGGGACATGACCTGCGCAACCCGTTGCAGGCCATCTCCGGCAACGCGGCCCTGCTGCTGCGCTACGGCGTGCTGGCGGAGCCGCAGCGCAAGGCCGTCAACCGCATCTCCATCTCCGCGGACCGGATGGCGCGGATGATCAACGACCTGCTGGACTTCACGCGCACCCGGCTGGGCGGCGGCTACCCGCTGACGCGCGCGCGGGTGAACCTGCATGACGTGCTGCGGCAGGTGGTGGAGGAGCTGGAGGTGGCGCACCCCATGCGGCGCTTCGAGCTGACCCTGTCCGGCAAGGGCTGGGGTGAATGGGACGCGGACCGCATCGCCCAGGCGGCCTCCAACCTGGTGGGCAACGCCGTGCAGTATTCCCCCGAGGACACGTCCGTCTGCGTGTCGGTGCGCGACGAGGAGGGCGGCGTCCGGATGGAGGTGCACAACTGGGGTCTGCCCATTCCCCAGGAGCGGCTACCTCACATCTTCGACCCCTTCGTGCGCGCACAGGACATGCGCAGCGCGCAGCGCAACGGGCTGGGGCTGGGGCTCTACATCACCCATGAAATCGTGCGGGCCCACGGCGGCCTGTTGCGGGTGACGTCCACGCCGGAAGAGGGCACGCGCTTCTGGCTGTGTCTGCCGCGCTTCGAGAAGCCAGACATGCTTTCGCGCTAGGCAGCCTGCCCGCTGGGCGGGCGGACATCCATGGCGGGGACGGCCGGGGAAGCAGCGCCGTGAGCGGCGGGACGACACACCTTTCCAGGGTGAAGCCAACGTGGCCGTGTTCGCCTCCGTGGCGCGCGGCCCCCCGCAAGCGAGGCTCAGCTCATGGTAATCCTTGGCGCCACCATCCTGGGAGTCGTCATCTTCGCCGTCCTCATCATGGCCGTGATTCTGGGCGGAGCCATGGGCAACAAGCAGGAGCGCAACCTGCGTGAGGTTACCGAGCGGCAGCGGGCCGCCGGCATCACGGGCGACGTCACCATGAACGACAACGCCCTGGGCGGGCTGCCGGACCGGACCGTGCACGCGTAGCGGTGGCGGCCCGCGCGCGCCGTCCCGCTCAGGCCGTGCCGTCCACTGGAAAGTGGGCGGCGAGCAGGACCTCGAGCTGGCCGCGCACGGCCGGCGCCAGGCGCATGTGTCCCAGCCAGCGCAGGTGTTCGGGCCGCAGCCGCGCGAGCATCCGGGCCACCTGCCGGCGGCGGTGCTCGGGCGCGGCCTCCCGGAACCAGGCGGAGGACTCCCGGCAGAAGAACGCCAGCGCATCCGCGGAGTCCAGCAGCGACACGTCCCGCGCGTTGGCGGGGCGCGCGTCGCGCTTCAGCAGCTCCCGCACGCGCCTGCAGGTGGCGTCATCCGCGCCGGCCTCCTCCAGCACCTGCACCGCGCGGTCCGCGCGCGCCTGTGTCGTGGGTTGCTCCCCTTCCTGTTCATGGAAGAAGGCCGCGGCCTGCGGCGGGAGGTCCACGTCCGGCCGCAGCCGGAGCGTCCATTGCCAGGCATCCACCGCGCGGTGGAACTCCGCGCGCACCTGCGGCTGCTTCAAGTCGTGCAGGGAGCGGTGCCGCGCCAGCAGCCGGCTGAAGAGCGGCGTGGCCGAAGCCGCGTTGCGGCGCCGCACCAGGCATTGATAGCGGGTGAGGATTTCCAGCGCGGCCACGACGAGCGCCTCACTGCTCGCGCCGTCCAGGTGCAAGGACAGCCATTCGCTGCGCTCCGCCGCCTCGAAGACGCGCGCGTCCCAAGCGATGGGGTCGAAGGCCGGTGCGTTCCATTCGGATGCGTCCAGATAGAGCACGTTGCCGCCGCGCCCGGCGGCCAGGGGCGCCAACTGCACGGTGGGAAACGTGTGCTGCACCAGCGGCCAGCCATGTCCGGCGGCGGGGCCCTCGGAGCGGAAGTCGGAGAGCAGGAGCTGGCGCAGCATGGGGGCCTCCAGGTTGGGCCCCAAGCTGGCGTCAGGAGCCCCCCATGCCTACTCCCTCCAGGAGTCCCGGCTCCGCGTGGGCTGGTCAACGGAGGCTCCAGCGGTGGGACGCTCCCTCGTCCCATGGAAGCGCGCACCGCCGGGGCCTGTCTGCTGAAGGCCGCTAGGGCCGGCCCAGGTCCGCGGGCTGGTTGAAGGCGTACGCGCTGGCGCCAGGAGCCTGGTCCTCGTGGAACAGCGGGCACTTGGCGCAGGTGAAGCCATCCCAGTCCTTCTTCACCGCGACGTCGATGCAGCCGCCGTAGAAGCGGCAGTGCACGTTGCGGTGCTCGTCGATGGAGAAGGACTCGGCCCGCAGCGGAAGGCGGAACTCGGTGGGTCGTGGCTGTGGACAGGACATGGTGCCTCTCTTGCCCCCCTCATGGGACGTGTCATTCCTCTACCTGTCATTGCGCCGCGTCATTCCCGGCGCGTCCGAGGCCACCCGCGCCGTGTGTCGCACGGGCTCATGGGGGCCAGCAGGAAGGGACTGCACTCTTTAATGATGAGGGGCCCTGGCGCGCATCCATCCGGGCGCGTCCGAGGCGGGGGGGGGCGCGCCCGGATGGATGCGCGCC
>NZ_JABXEP010000092.1:0-33071 GCF_013372605.1 Myxococcus sp. AM009 | reverse complement strand
GGGGAGGCGGGCACCCGGGCGCCAGGCTCGGGGCTGCCGCGGGCTTCCGGGAACTGGCTTCACCGGCGCGCCGCCGTGGCCTGTATGCGGGGTGAGGAGCGGGAGCCCGTCGCGTGCCATGGGCCGCGGACCCTCATTTCCGCTGCATGTGACAAGGGCCGCTGCGATGGCACGAATTGCCCACTCACACGGAGCCCCACGCAGGCGAGCGTACCGTGGACGACGTTGAGTGTGCCGTCACTCCTCCGTACCGTGTCAGTTCCATGCGCCGTTGGCTTCCGCTCGTTCTGCTGCTGCCTGGAATCGCCTGCACGCCGCCTCCCGGCTCAGGGTCGTCTGAGGACGGTGGGGAGGTCCAAGCACCTCACGCCGACCCCAACGCCCCAGGCCAACTCCCCGCTGAGCCGGAGGTGTCCGTGGCCGTCACGGAGTCCGTGTCGGGACAACGTGCCCTGGCCGGCGCCGGAGCGCGTGCGCTCCCTGATGCCGCGGCGGACCCTCCCGGAGCGGGTGCCTCGCGCGCCATGACCGACGCCGCGGCGGAGGGCGGCAGCCCCCTCTTGCCGAGCGCGAGCGCGGATGCCCGGCGCACGGCCTCGGATGCGCTGTTCGCGGCGTGGCAGCGCACCACGGCGGATGCTGGGACGGACGGCGGCGTTGATGGCTCGGCCGAGGCGGCGCTGTCTCCGCCGCGACGCACGCCAGACGACGGGGCGGCCGTGGCGCACGACGAGGTGCCGGCGCTGACCGTCGACCCCGCCCTGGACGACCTCGCCCTCTCCGAGGGGGAGGAGGACACGCCGGGCGAGGAGGCGCTCCCCCTGCCCGAGCAGCTCACCGTCATCCCAGACGGGCTGCGCCCAGGAGAGGAGCTGGTGCTTGGCCCGGACGGCGAGCCGCTCGAGGACACGGGGCTGGTGCTTGAAGACGTCGACCCGGTGCTGGAGCCGGTGAGCGGCGCGGCGGACGCAGGCACCTACGCGGTGCCCTTCGCTCCGGACGCGGGCTCGCTGCGGGTGCGCCGGTCCATCGTGGTCCGCCAGGAGCCTCGGCAGGACGCGCCGGCGCTGGGCACCGTGGCGCAGGACATGCGCGTGCGCTGGCAAGGCGACACCGCGGTGCGCGGGCCGGACTGCGAGGCCTGGATTCAGCTCGAGCCGCGCGGCTGGGTCTGCGAGCGCTACCTGGAGCCCAACTTCCGCGAGCCCCGCGTGCGCGAGCTCCCGAAGCTGCGCGAGGGCGAGCTGACGCCCGGCATCTACGCCCGGGTCGTGGGCAAGCGCGTGCGCGCCTATCGCAGCCTCGCCCTGGCGCGCGCCCGGCGAAGGGGCGTGCTGCTGAAGGGCTCCGTGTCGGTGCAGCTCCGCGGGCAGGTCCGCATCCGCCGCAGGACGTACTGGCGCACCACCGACGGCCAGTACCTGGAGGCGCGGGTGCTGCGTGAATACCGGCCCTCCTCCTTCGAGGGCGTGGGCGCGGAGGCCATCGCCGAGCTGCCGCCGACGTTCGCCTGGGCCCAGTCCCGCACCCGCCCCTCCGCCGCCGTGGAAGTCCGCACGGCGCCAGACGCGAAGGCCCCCCGCGAAACGGTGCTGCCACCGCGCACGCTGGTCGCTGTGAAGGAGCTGTCCGAGGACGGCCACTGGGTGAGCATCGCGGAGGACCAATGGGTGGCGCGGGACGACCTGCACGTCGCCTGGTTCTCACACGCGCCGCCGCAGGTGGAGCCCGGCTCCCGCTGGCTGGACGTGGACCTGGATGCCCAGGTGCTGGTGGCCTACGAGGGTGAGCGGCCGGTGTACGCGACGCTCATCTCCTCCGGGAAGCAGGGCACGGACACGCCGGAGGGCCTGTTCCGCATCTGGGTCAAGTTCGCGGAGGCCGACATGACGGGCAGCGGCACCGCCGGCAACGACACCTACCGCGTGGCCACGGTGCCCTGGACCATGTTCTTCCAGGACGACTACGCGCTGCACACGGCCTACTGGCACGACCGCTTCGGCCAGCCCATGAGCCACGGCTGCGTCAACCTGTCGCCGAAGGACGCCCGCGCGCTCTATGCCTGGGCCGCGCCGCAGGTGCCCGTCGGTTGGTCCATGGTCCACGCGACGGAGGACGCGCCGGGCTCGTGGATCCGCATCCGCGGTCAGGCCCGGCCGACGGGCAAGCCGCGCAAGGTGACGGTCGCCGCGACGCGGGTGGGCGCGCCGTAGCGGTCAGCTCACCACGGACACGGTGACGCGGCGCCGGTGCGGCGAGGTCCGGTGCTCCCAGACGTAGACGCCCTGCCACGTCCCCAGGTCCGCGCGGCCGTCCCTCACGGGGATGTTGAGCGCGTTCTGCGTGAGGACGGTGCGCACGTGCGCGGGCATGTCGTCCGGCCCCTCCGCGTCATGGACGAAGAGCGGGTCCCCGTCCTTCACCAGCCGCGAGAAGAAGGACTCCAAATCCCGGCGCACGTCCGGGTCCGCGTTCTCACACAGCAGCAGGGACGCGCTCGTGTGATGAAGGAACACGGTGCACAGCCCCTGGCGAGCGCCGCTCTCCGCGACGGCGCGCTGGACGTCCGCGGTGATGTCGGTGAAGCCGCGGCCCCGGCTGGACACCGTGAGCTCCTTCGCGTGGAACATGGCTCAGCGTCCTCCCAGCCGCGCGGCGAGGAACGCGGCCAGGGCCTCCAGCTCCTCGGTGACGATGGCGTGCGGCATGTCGTAGGCGTGGAAGTCCACGCTGAGGCCCGACGCCACGAACATGTCCCGCAGCCGCTCGGCGCCGCCCAAAGGCAGCAGCGGGTCGTGGCGCCCGTGGGCCTGGAACACGGGCAGCCCCGCGCGGCCCTGCGCGCGGGGGCACCACTCCGGCTCCGACGTCAGCGTGCCGGAGAGGATGCACAGCCCGGCGGGCGGCTCGTCCAGGCGCAGGGCCACGTCCGTGGACACCATGCCGCCCTGGCTGAAGCCGCCCAGCACGATGCGCCCATACGGCAGCTTCATCGCGGCGCACAGCGCGTCCACGGTGCTCCTCAGCGCCCTGCGCGCGGCGGGCATGCCCGGGGGCACGTCGCGCGCGAACTGCTCCCAGTCGCGCTGCTCCCCGCGCATCACCGCGTCGGGCAGGGGGAACCAGGCGCGTCCGCCGTGCGCCCAGGCCATGGGTCCGCCGGGGAAGACGAACCGCACGCGGTCCGCCAGCGCCGGCTGGAGCGCCATCAACTCCGGTCCCAGGGGCACCAGATCGGTGGCGGGCGCGCCCAGGCCATGGGAGAGGATGACGGCCAGCTCGGGCGTCGCGCCCTCGGGGAGCGCGTCGATGACGTGGCAGTCCAGCTCCCCCAGCCGTGTGGCCACGTGGCGCAGGGCGCGTTCCATCGTCACTTCCCGCTGCCGGCTGGCGCCTGGTCGCTCATGGCGATCTTCTGGATGACCACCGCCTCCAAGGGCTTGTCGCGCGGGTCGCGCTGCACGTTGGAAATCTTCTCCACCACGTCGTAGCCCGACACCACCTCACCGAAGATGGTGTGGCGGTTGTTGAGGTAGTCCGGCGTGGAGGTGGTGATGAAGAACTGGCTGCCGTTGGTGCCCGGGCCGGCGTTGGCCATGGCCAGCAGGCCCTTCTTGTCGAAGGTGCGGCCGCTCTGGAACTCGTCCTCGAAGCGGTAGCCCGGGTCGCCGCGGCCGGTGCCCGTAGGGTCGCCGCCCTGAATCATGAAGCCCGGAATCACCCGGTGGAAGATGACGCCGTCGTACAGCGGCTTGCCTGCCACGCGCTGGCCCGTCTTCGGGTCCGTCCAGGCCTTCTCGCCCGTGGCCAGGCCCACGAAGTTGGCCACCGTCTTGGGGGCATCCTTGGAGAAGAGGCGCACGACGATGGCGCCCTGGTTCGTTTCCAGGGTGGCGTAGACGTCCTGGCCCGCCTGGACCTTCTTCGTCCATTCACCCGAGGCGGCCTCGGCGGGGGGCGCCGCGGCCGGCACCTCGGCGGCGGAGGGCGTGACGGGCTTCGCCGGCGTCGTCGCGGAGGGCGGGCTACCACCCCCCGCGGATTCCTTCTTGTCGGAGTCCTTGCAGGCGGCGAGGGAGAGGCTGAGGCAGAGGAGGACAGTCGTCAGGTTTCGGGTCCGCATGGCGCGCGGACCTTAGCCCATTTCCAATGGATTCCAGGGGCTTGCGGGGGCCTTGGGTGGCTTCTGTCAGATACCCGGAGTGAAAATCGGCAAAGTCGGTGAGTCTGGACGCAACAATCCGAAAGAAAGCCCGATGATCCGGGTAGAGCTGCATAAAAGCCCTTCAAGTTCCCGTAGGAGCACACCCCATGGCGCCTCCGATTCGCCGCAACGAGCCCCGTCCCGTCCCGCCGCCTCCCGCGCCGGCGCGCCCGACTCCTCCGCCGCCTCCTCCGCCGGCGCGCACGGAGGCCCGCCCCGCGCAGGCTGACCGGTTCGAGGCCGCGCAGGGCCACATCAGCCGCGTCGCCAACGGCGTGCGCTCCGTTTCGGATGGCATCGCCGCCACCCAGGTGCGTGACGCCTTCGGTCCCCGCCGCCTCGGCCCCGCCAACCTGCCGGGTGGAAGCGGCAGCGTCGTCGAGGGCGCCAACACCCGCCTGGCGCGTGGCGCTGGCGCGGTCAGCCTCGCGGCCAACGTGGCGCAGCTGCCGGGCGCGGGCTACCTCGCGGCCCGCGACGTGCGCGACGCCATCCGCAACCCGACCGGGGAGAACATCCGCCAGGCGGTGGGCTCCACCGCGGGCGCCACCTCCACCGCCCTGACGGCGGCGCGTGACGGCCTGAACCTGGCGGGTAACGTCAGCAACTACCGCGCCGCCACCAACGCGGCGCGGACCGCCTTCACCGCGGCGGCCCCGGAGGCGACGCGTGCCGCCGCCAACCGCGTGGCCACCACCGCCGCCAACGTGGCGCTGGACGGCGCGTCGCGCCAGGTCGTGCGCCGCGCGGCCGCCGAGGTCGCAGAGCGGGGGCTGGAGGGCGCCGCCCGCGCCGCAGGCACCGCCGCTCGGGGCGCGCTCCAGGGCGGAGGCACCGCGGTGGCGCGTGCCGCCGGCCGCTTCGCTCCGGGCCTCAACGTCGCCATCGCCGTGGCGGACACCGCCGCCGCCGTGAGCACCATCGCGGACCCGAACGCCTCGACGGGCCGGAAGATTACCGCCGGAGTGACGGCGCTGGGCTCCATCGCCGCCGCCACCAACATCCCGGTGGTGAGCCAGGTGGGCGCGGCCGTCTCCACGGTGTCGAGCTTCCTCGGCTCCTTCTTCTAGGAAGCGCCGCGTCGTCAGTCCCAACGCTCCGGGGGGCTTCGGTCCTCCCGGAGCGTTGTGCTATCCGAGGTATCCGGAGCGAGAGACCATGACGACCCATGACGAATCGCAGGGTGGCCGCAACAACGCGCGTCCGTTGGCCGAGCTTCATGCGCTCGGCATCATGAAGAAGATGCCGGCGGCGTTGCAGCTCGACAGCACCGAGCCGGTGAATCTTCCCGCGGTGGAGGCGCCTTCGCTGGACGGGCTGTCGGTAGCGCAGGTGGCTCCCGCCCCCCTGACGGAGGAGGACCTCGTCGAGCGCTTCGATGCGCTCCGCCGCAAGCACGCGGACATCCGCGAGCGGCAGCCGGGCGAGGACGTGGCGGCCGACGACGACGTCCTGCTGGACGTGCTCGGCTTCGCCAACAACCGGCTGATGCCCTTCTCCGCCCGGGAGCACTGGTGGACGCGCGTGACCGCGGACCCGGTGCTGCCCGGCTTCTTCGAGGCCCTGGTGGGCGCGAAGGTGGGCCAGTCCTTCTCCATCGAGCTGACGCTTCCGGAGCGCTACCCCGTGGAGTCGCTGCGAGGTCAGCCGGCGCGCTTCCTGCTGGAGGTGAAGGCGGCGCGTGAGCTGAAGGTGCTGGACGACGACTCGCCGGAGCTGCTGGCGCGGCTGGGGACAGGTTCCCTCACGGACGTCATGCGCAAGCTCGGCGACGAGCTGGCCCAGGAGCGGCTTGCGGAGGCGGACCGGCTCACCCAGGAGCGCGTCATGGACGCGCTGGTGGAGCGCACGCCGGTGGAGGTGTCCGGGGTGCTGGTGGACGAGGAGCTTCGCCGCCGCTGGGCGGAGACCGAGCGGCCCATCCTCCTGCGCAAGGACTTCCAGCAGGACGAACTGCAGGAGGCGCTGGACGGGTGGCTTCAAGATCCGCTCTCCCGCACGGACGCCGCGTACCGCATCACCCTGGCGCTGGCCCTCCGTGCCATCGCCCAGCGCGACGGCATCCAGCCGGACCGCGCGGCGACGGACGCCATGCTGGAGGAGCTCGCGAACTTCACGGGCGTCAGCCGGCAGGAGCTGGGCGTGGCGGTGAAGGAGGACGAGGCGCTGGCGCGCCGCCTGTATGAGATGGCGCTGCGCTTCTCCACCATCGACCACGTGATGAAGAAGGTGACGCTGACGCCCGCCGCGGCGTGAGGCTCAGCGCGCCTCCAGCGCCAGGGCGACCATCACCTCGGTGAGGTCGCCCGGGTGGTAGCGCACCAGGCCCGGCAGGCCGCGCAGCGCGGCCTCCGCGTGGTCCATGTCATGGAGCCGCACCACGCGCGCGCCGGGCACCTCCGCGTCCACCGCCGTCACCATGCCGTCCGCCTGGTACCCATAGCGCTCGTGCAGGTAGCGCTGGAGCGGATACAGCGAGGAGAGGCGCGACAGCCGCGAGGTGGCCAGCGACACGGTGGGGATGTCCGCGGCGGGGTAGGGGTGCTGCTGGATGAAGGCCTGCCGCTGGGGATAGGACAGCTCCTCCACGGAGCGGGACACGCCGTGGAACAGCAGGGGGAAGGCGAAGTCGATGAGCCGCCGGAGCCGGGGCGTGGTGGCCAGGTCATGCGCGATGGAGGAGCCGCCATACGGTGCCTGCAGCGTCACCACCGCGCGCACCACGTGGCGCAGCTCCGGGTAGAGCGCCAGCGTGGCGGTGCACTCCACGCCGCCCTTGCTGTGGCCCACCATCACCACGCTGCGGCCGAAGTACTCCGCGTCGCGCAGCACCTCGCGGAGCACCGCCACGTTGTCCGCGAGCAGCCCTTCGGTGTCCACCGCGGCCTCGCGCACGCTCAGGCCCCGGCGCTCCAGCCGCTGCACGTTGTCCAGCAGGTAGCCGGGCAGCTCGTCGCCCAGCATGCCGCGCACCAGCACGTACTGGTGGCGCCGGGCCTCTTCCGGCAGCACCGGCAGCCCCTGGCGCACGCGCGCGTACAGCGCGTGGAAGCGGGGCGTGAGGTCCTCGGGGGGGAGGGGCAGCGCCGCCCGCTTCAGCCAGCCGGCCATGCCCGCGCAGCCGGGGCCCCACCAGCGCTCGGCGGGAGGCAGCCCGCGCAGCGTGCGAGCGAGCCGGGTGATGGCGCCGGGCGCCGGTGTTGGGGACTGCGGACGTGGAGGCTCCAGCTGCGGCGGCGTCATCTCTTAAGTCAGCGTAGCGGGAAGCGAAAGCCGGATGCCAACGCGGCCTTGAAAAGCCGCGGGCGCGACTTGCGCGCGGACGCGAGGGTGGGCCCGTGATAAGAAGTCCGAGGACGGGAGGATTTCGAAGCTGACCACCGGACAGGAATGGCTGGTTGACGCCAGCGGCTGCGCGCCTGGCAGCCTCAAGGACGCGGCGGCGCTGGCGGCGCTCTTCGAGGCGCTCATCGTCGCGCTGGACCTGAAGGTCGTGGGCCAGCCGCAGTGGCACGTGTTCCCGGAGCCCGGTGGCATCACCGGGCTGACGCTGCTGGCCGAAAGCCACCTGGGCATCCACACGTTTCCGGAGCACGGGTTCGCCGCGCTCAACGTGTACTGCTGCCGGGAGCGCCAGCGTCCGGACTTCGAGGCGCTGCTGGCGCGCCACCTGGGCGCGACGGCGTGCGTGGTGCGTGAGCTGAAGCGGGGGGTGACGGCGTGACGCAGGGGAAGTGTCCATCGTGCGGTGCGATGGTGGAGTTCACCGCCGGCTCGGCGCAGGTGGTGGTGTGCGGCTACTGCCAGACGGTGGTGGCGCGCAAGGGCTTGGACTTCGAGTCCCACGGGAAGATTGGCAGCATCGTCCCCACCGACTCGCCGCTGCAGCTCCGCGCGGAGGGGCGCTACCGCAAGGTGGCGTACACCATCGTCGGCCACCTGCAGAAGGACCACGGCGAAGGGCCGTGGGACGAGTGGTACGTGGAGTTCGCGGACGGCCGCACCGGGTGGCTGAGCGAGTCCGAGGGCGCCTTCCACCTGATGTTCGACATGGGGCCCGAAGAGGGCGTGGCGCTGGAGGACCTGCACCCGGGAGAGCGGCTGCACCTGCGCGACCGCGCGTGGGTCATTGAAGAGCGGGGGCACGGCCGCGTGGTGGCCGCCGCGGGCCAGCTCCCCAGCGACGTGGACCCCACGCAGGACGCCTGGTACGTGGACGCCACGGGGCCCAAGGGCGCCTTCCTCACGCTCGACTTCGGCACGCGTGGGCACTCGCCCGAGGTCTTCGTCGGCGAGGCGCTGAAGCTGGAGCAGTTGGGCATCCCGGCCGGGCAGCTCCGGCCCCGCGTGCGCAAGGTGGAGCTGCAGCAGGCGCGCTGCACGCAGTGCAACGGCAACCTGGACCTGCGCGCGCCGGACAAGACGCTGCGCGTGGTGTGCCCCTACTGCGGCGCGCTGCTGGACGCGCGCCAGGGCAAGCTGTCCTTCCTGCGCCTGCTGGAGAAGCCGAGCCGGCCGCTCACCATCCCCCTGGGGACCCGGGGGAAGCTGGATGGCGCGGACTGGGTCTGCATCGGCTACCTGGAGCGCTCGTGCAACGTGGAGGGCGTGCGCTACCCGTGGGAGGAGTTCCTCCTCTACAACGCGTCGCGCGGCTTCGTCTGGCTGATGAACTCCAACGGCCACTGGGTGTTCCTCAAGCCGTTGCCCGCGGGGGACGTGTCGCTGTCGCCCGGCGTCGCCGCCTTCCACGAGCACCGCCGCTACAAGTGCTTCCAGCACGTCATCGCCGTCACGGACAAGGTGCTGGGGGAGTTCTACTGGACGGTCCAGGTGGGCGAGCGGGCCCATGCGTCGGAGTACGTCGCCGCGCCGTACTCGGTGAACGTGGACGCCACCGACGACGAGGTGTCGTACACCCACGGCGAGTACCTGGAGCCCGAGGTGGTGAAGGAGGCCTTCGGCTTGAAGGCGCCAATGGAGCGGCGGGAGGGCATTGCCCCCAGCCAGCCCAACCCGCACCAGGGGGGCGTGCGCTCCTCCTTCGTGTGGACGGGCGTCTGGATACTGGCGTTGTTCGTGCTGTCGGGCGTGCTGTCCGCGTCCGCCGCGAAGGAGCAGGTGCTGGAGCAGGCCGTGGTGGTGGCGCCGGGCACCGCGCCGGGCTCGCCCGCGGCGATGCACTTCAGCGAGCCCTTCGAGCTGTCCAAGCGCGGCAACATCAAGGTGGACGTCTTCGCCGCGCTGGACAACGAGTGGCTGGGCATCCAGGGCGACCTGGTGAACCAGGATACGAACGACGTGGTGACCTTCTACGAGGAGCTGAGCTACTACCGCGGCCGTGACAGCGACGGGAGCTGGAGCGAGGGCAGTACGTCCGGCAGCGCCTACCTGTCCCCGTTGCCCGCGGGCAAGTACGTGCTGCGCACGACGGCGGCCTTCGACGCGAAGCCGAACCGGACGTTGCCCATGACGTACAAGGTGAAGCTCATCCACGACACGCCCAACGGGAGCTGGTTCTGCTTCGCGCTGGTGTTGATGGGGCTGGGCCCGGTGGTGGCGTTGTATCGCTCGCACAGCTTCGAGACTCGGCGCTGGGCGGAGAGCAACGTCTAGGTTTGCGTCGTCATGGGTGACGGAGGCGCGTCATGAAGTGGTTTGGAGGACTGGTGCTGCTGGGCTACGCGGCATTGATGATTTCGGGCTGGTCCCCCTTCACGAAGGAAGCGCGGGACAAGGTGCCGGGCAACGTGCGGCGTGGGCCGGGCGGCGTCCTGCTGTGGACTGGCGGCTACATGGGAGGGAAGTGATGTTGTTACTTGGCGTGGTGGTCAGCGTTCAGGGTGTGCTGGCGAGCATCATCTACTCGCTCATTGGCTTGGCGGTGTTCGTGGCGGGCTTCTACGTCATCCGCCTCATCATGCCCTTTGACGTGCACAAGGAGCTGGAGGCCGACCAGAACACGGCGGTGGGCATCGTCATCGGGTCCTTCATCATCGGCCTGGCCATCATCGTGGCCGCGGCCATCAGCGGATGAGGGCGCGCGCACCGCGCGCCCAAACCTGTACGAAGTGAAGTGACGCCGTGAACAAGACGCTGCTGTACATCACCGTCATCGTCATCGCGACGTGCGGGCTCGTCTATGAGCTCGTCGTCGGGGCGCTCGCGAGCTACCTGCTCGGCGACTCCATCACCCAGTTCTCCACCGTCATTGGCGGCTACCTGTTCGCCATGGGCATTGGCAGCTACCTGTCGCGCTACATCGAGCGCGGGGTGGCGCAGCGCTTCGTGGAGGTGGAGCTGGCGGTGGCGCTGCTGGGCGGCCTCTGCGCGCCGATGTTGTTCCTCACCTTCACGCTGACGGACCTGTTCCAGGTGGCGCTGTACGGCAGCGTGATTGCCATTGGCGCGCTGGTGGGCATGGAGATTCCCCTCCTGCTGCGCATCCTGAAGGACCAGCTCAAGTTCAAGGACCTGATAAGCCAGGTGCTGTCGCTGGACTACGTGGGCGCGCTCGCGGCCAGCGTGGCCTTCCCGCTGCTGCTGGTGCCGAAGCTGGGGCTGGTGCGCACGTCCCTGCTGTTCGGCGTGCTGAACGCGGCGGTGGCGCTGTGGAGCACCTGGCTTTTGGCGCCGCTGCTTGGCAACCCGCTGCGGCTGCGCGTCAAGGCGGTGGGGCTGACGGTGCTGCTGCTGGTGGGCTTCGTCATGGGGGACCGGCTCACCACCTTCTATGAGGACCAGCTCTACGCGGACGAGGTGGTCCACGCGTCCAGCTCTCCGTACCAGCGCATCATCCTCACGCGCGGCAAGCGGGGCTTCTCGCTGTTCCTCAACGGCAACCTCCAGTTCGCCAGCCTGGACGAGTACCGCTACCACGAGTCCCTGGTGCACCCGGCCATGGTGCGCGCGGCCAAGGTGGAGAACGTGCTCATCCTGGGCGGTGGGGACGGCCTGGCCGCGCGGGAGGTGCTGCGCTACCCGGAGGTCCGCTCCGTCACGCTGGTGGACCTGGACCCGGCGATTACCAGGCTGGCGACGAACTACGGGGAGCTGGCGAAGCTGAACCGCTATGCGCTGACGGACCCGCGGGTGCGGGTGGTCAACGGGGACGCGATGCAGTTCCTCACGGAGGGCGGCGCGCGGTACGACGTGGTGGTGGTGGACTTCCCGGACCCGAACAACTTCGCGCTGGGGAAGCTGTACACCACGGGCTTCTACAAGCTGCTCAAGAGGCGCATCGCGCCAGACGGCGTGGGGGTGGTGCAGAGCACCAGCCCGCTGTTCGCCCGGCGCTCCTTCTGGTGCGTGGAGACGACGCTCAAGGCCGCGGGCTTCTGGACGGAGCCGTACCACGCGCTGGTGCCGTCGTTTGGTGAGTGGGGGTATGTGCTGATCGCGCACGAGGCGCCCTCCCGGCACCGGCCGCTGCCCGAAGGGCTGCTCTTCCTGGATGACGCGACGATGGCGTCGCTCACCCAGTTCCCCCCGGACATGGGGCCGTTGCCCGCGGAGGTGAACCGGCTGAACAATCAGGTGCTGGTGCACTACTACGAGGCGGAGTGGCAGCGGTGGAACTGACGCGGCGGGAGCTGGTCGCCGCGTTCCTCGGTTCCGCGGTGGCGGCCAGCGCGTGCCGGAAGTCAGGGCCGAGGGCGCGTGTCCCCGGCGCGGTGGTGGACCAGTCCGTGGAGCTGGGGCACCGGCTTCGCGGTGGGCCGCTGCCGCGCGCGGACCTCGTGGAGCCCGTGGAGGTGCTGGTGGTGGGCGCCGGCGTGGCGGGCCTGTCCGCGGCCTGGCGCCTGGCGGGCGCGGGCGTGCGCGGCGTGCGCGTGCTGGAGCTGGAGGCGGAGCCGGGAGGCACGTCTCGCTCCGGGCACAACGGCACCTCCGCCTACCCGTGGGGCGCGCACTACCTGCCTGCGCCGCTGGAGGACCAAGGCCCCGTCGTCCGGTTGCTGCGGGAGATGGGCGCCGTCTCCGACGTGGATGATGCGGGCCGGCCGCGCTTCGAGGAGTCGTTGCTCATCCACGAGCCGGAGGAGCGCTTCTTCTACCGGGGGCACTGGTACGAAGGGCTCTACCTTCACGCGGGCGCCAGCGCGGAGGACCTGGAGGAGCTGCGGCGCTTCGAGGCGCGGATGAACGGCTTCGCCTCCGCGCGAGACGCGAAGGGGCGCAGGGCCTTCGCGGTGCCTTCCGGCCTGTCCAGTGACGACGCGGAGTGGACGGCGCTGGACGCGCTGAGCATGGCGGCCTGGATGGCGCGCGAGGGCTTCCGTTCGGCGCGGCTGAAGTGGGTGGTGGACTACGCGTGCCGGGACGACTTCGGCACCACCGCCGAGCATGTCTCCGCCTGGGCCGGCATCTGGTACTTCACCGCGCGTCAGGACGGGAATGGGGAGCGCAGCGAGGGCTACCTGAGCTGGCCCGAAGGCAACGGCCGGCTGGTGCGGCAGCTGGTGTCGGCGCTGCCGAACGGCGCGGTGGAGCGCAACGTGCTGGTGCACACCGTGGAGCCCGTGGAGGGCGGCTGCCGCGTGGACGCGCTGGAGGCGGGCACGGGCAAGCCCCGGGCCTTCCTGGCGCGGCAGGTGGTGCTGGCGTGCCCGCGCTTCATCGCGGCGCACGTGGTGGCGCCGTGGCGGCGGGAGCGGCCGGCGTGGCTGAAGGACTTCACGTATGGGCCGTGGGTGGTGGCGAACCTGACGTTGTCGTCGCCGCCGCGCTCGCGGGGCTTCCCGTTGGCCTGGGACAACGTCTTCTATGAGAGCCGCAGCCTGGGCTACGTGGTGGCCACGCACCAGACGCTGCGCCAGGACGAGCAGGGCCCCACGGTGCTCACCTGGTACCTGCCCATGGACGGCGCGGACGTGAAGGCCGAGCGGGAGAAGGCGCTGTCGGCCAGCTACGCGGACTGGGAAGCCCTGGTGATGGCGGACATGCTGCCAGCGCACCCGGGCATCGCCGGGCAGGCGCAGCGGCTGGAAGTCCAGCGCTGGGGCCACGCCATGGTGCGGCCTACGCCGGGCTTCATGTGGGGCCAGGCGAAGCAGGCCGCGGGGGAGAGCCTGGGGCGCTCGCTGCACTTCGCGCACTCGGACCTGGGCGGCATGGGCCTCTTCGAGGAGGCGAACTGGTTCGGCGTGCGGGCCGCGGAGCGCGTGCTGGCGGAGCTGGGCCGGCGTGAGGTGAGCTGGCTTTAGCCGCCGGTGTGCACCTGCCGGACGCCTCCGGCAGGTGGTGCCCCGTCTGCCCGCCTCCGCCTGGAGGACAGGGGGCATTGTCGGGTCGCATGTGCATCTCCCTCCACGAGGCCCCGCGGCACGTTCGTTCCCGCGCGTCCTCTTGGAGGCCGCACGATGTCGCTCAAGGAATACCCACCTGGAACCGCGTTCCCCGGTGTCATCGGCAGGACGGATGAAGCGTCCTCGCCTGCCTGGCCCGCGCCGCTGCGCGCGAAGCCGGGGGCACCCAACGTCCTCTTCATCGTCCTGGACGACACCGGCTTCGGTCAGCTCGGCTGCTATGGCTCGCCCATCCGCACGCCGAACCTGGACCGGCTGGCGGAGGGCGGGCTGCGCTACAACAACATGCACACCACCGCGCTCTGTTCGCCCACGCGCTCGTGCATCCTCACCGGCCGCAACCACCACTCCAATGGCATGGCGGCCATCACCGAAATCTCCGTGGGCTATCCCGGCCGCAACGGCTCCATCCCCTTCGAGAACGGCTTCCTCTCGGAGATGCTGGCCGGGCACGGCTACAACACCTACTGCGTGGGCAAGTGGCACCTCACGCCCGCGGAGCAGACGAGCGCCGCGGGGCCCTACTCGCGCTGGCCCCTGGGCCGCGGCTTCGAGCGGTACTACGGCTTCCTCGGCGGAGACACGCACCAGTACTACCCGGACCTCGTTCACGACAATCATCAGGTCCGTCCGCCCAAGACTCCGGAGGAGGGCTACCACCTGACGGAGGACCTGGTGGACCGCGCCATCGGCTTCGTCGCCGACGCGAAGCAGGTGGCGCCCGACAAGCCCTTCTTCCTCTATTTCTGCACCGGCGCCATGCACGCGCCCCACCATGTCCCCCGGGAATGGGCGGACCGGTACAAGGGGCAGTTCGACGACGGCTGGGATGCCTACCGCGAGAAGGTCTTCCAGCGTCAGCTCGAGACAGGCGTGCTGCCGCCGGGCACCCAGTTGTCGCGCCATGACCCGGACGTGCAGGACTGGGACAGCCTGTCTGCGGAGGAGCGGCGGCTCTACGCGCGGATGATGGAGGTGTTCGCGGGCTTCCTGGAGCACACGGACCACCACATCGGCCGGCTCATCCAGTCGCTGGAGGCGAGCGGGGAACTGGAGAACACGCTCATCATGGTCATCTCCGACAATGGCGCCAGCCCGGAGGGCGGCCTGCATGGCTCCGTCAACGAGCTGAAGTTCTTCAACAACACGCCGGAGTCGCTGGAGCAGAACCTGGCGGCGCTGGACGACCTGGGAGGCCCGCGCCACTTCAACCACTATCCCTGGGGCTGGGCCTGGGCGGGCAACACGCCCTTCAAGCGGTGGAAGCGCGAGACGTATCGGGGCGGCACCACGGACCCCTTCATCGTCCACTGGCCCCGAGGCATCCAGGCGCGGGGCGAGCTTCGCTCGCAGTACTGCCACGCCATCGACATGGTGCCCACGGTGCTGGATTGCCTGGGCATCGACCCACCCACGGAGCTCCGCGGCGTCACGCAGTCACCCATCGAAGGCGTCAGCTTCAAGGACTCCTTCCACGACGCGGACGCGGAGAGCCGGCACCACACGCAGTACTTCGAGATGTTCAGCCACCGGGCCCTGTACCACGACGGGTGGCGGGCGGTGTGTCCGTTCCCCGGGCCGTCCTTCACGGAGTCGAAGGAGCCGTTCGGCATGCTGAAGCTCACCGAGGCCAGGCTGCGCGAGTTCGATACGGAGGGCTGGGAGCTGTACCACGTGGCGGAGGACTGCTCGGAGACTCGGGACGTGGCCGCTGGGGAGCGCGACAAGCTCATCGAGATGATTGCCCGCTGGTACGTCGAGGCGGGCCGGTACGACGTGCTCCCACTGGTGACGCCGTCTCGTGAGCTCTTCGCCGTGGAGCGACCGCAGCTTTCGCGGGAGCGGGAGCGCTACGTCTACCGGCCCCATACCTCGCCCGCGCCGGAGAACGTGGCGGTGCATGTCCTCAACCGCGCCCACGCCATCACCGCGCGCGTGGAGGTGGAGGACGGCGCGGAGGGCGTGCTGCTCTGCCACGGTGGATTGACAGGCGGGTACTCGCTCTTCGTCAAGGATGGCAAGCTGCACTACGTCTACAACTTCGTGGGCGAGAAGGAGTTCCACCTGGAGTCCTCCGCGGAGGTGCCGAAAGGCCACGCGGAGCTGCGCTTCGAGTTCCAGCCCACGGGCACGCCCGACCTGCCCGCGGGCCGGGGCGCGCCGGGCCGGGGACGCCTCTTCATCAATGGTGACCTGGTGGCCCAGCGCGACATCTCTGAGACGATGCCGCTGCTCATCAGCCTGGGCGAAGGACTGACGTGTGGCCGCGATGAGAACTCCTCGGTGAGTCCGCGGTACCAGCCGCCCTTCGCGTTCAAGGGCGGGACGCTGACGGAGGTGGTGGTGGACGTGTCGGGCGAGCACGTCCACGACGCCGAAACGGAAGTGAGCACGGCCATGGCGCGGCAATGAGCGCATGCGTGGTGGCCTGACTCAGGGTGGCCGGGTGACGTCACAGCGCGCGTTGGCGACGCGGGCGAGGTCCTCGGCCACCGAGCGCAGCAGCACGGTGCCCGTGAGGGTGTTGCCTTCCTCGCCAGGCACCTGCTCTCCCTGCGTGAGCCACGCGGCCACCCGGCCCAGGCTGGCGGCCGTCACGACGTGCAGGCGGACGCTGATGCGCACTTCATGGCGCGCGGTTGGCTCTGGCCTCTGTTCCAGGGTCCACGCCACGCGCTCCAGCGTCAGTGAGGACGGACCTTCCGGCAGGGGACGTCCATCCAGTACGTAGGCGCCCTTGGAGAAGGCGAGCACCTGCGTCAGCCGGGCGGTGTCCATTCGTGCGTCGAACCAGACGGCGTTGCGCTGCCAGAGCGTCAGCTCCACCTCCAGCCTCCCCGCCATGCCCAGCCGCACCAGCCGGTCCAACTCGGGCGAGACGAAGTCGAAGGCTTCGGAGCGGACCATGACGCGCCGTCCGGACAAGGTGGCGGTGCAGGTGGTGCGCGGCTCCTCCGCATGGGCCGTGGGGGCGTGCAGGCTCGCCACGGCGATGAGCGCCATGCCGAGCCCGCGTCCCATGTGTTGGCGTGACCCGTCCATGCGTCCTTAGAAGGTCCGCTGGAAGAGCAGCCGCGCCTCGGGCGTGGCGGTGGCCCGCTCATCCGTGCGCCACGCGACGTCCATCCGCACGTTGTCGCCGAAGTGGAGGCTGGCGCCCAGGCCGAGCCGCGCATCCGTCCAGGCGTCATCCGCCCGCACCGTGCCCAGGTCCGCGAAGACGCCCAGGGCGCTCCATCGGTACTCCGCGCTGGTGAGCACGGACACGTCGCCGCGGTATTCCTTGAAGCCGAAGCCGCGCAGCGCCGTCCATCCACCCAGCGCCTCGCGCTTCTGTTCGGGCAGGTGGTGGCCACCCGCGGTGCGCACGCGCAGCGACAGGCCGGTGTCCCAGCCGGTGGGCACCTCCAGCGCGAGGTCGCTCACCAGCTTCCAGAAGCGCGCGTCACCGCCCGCGCTCCCCGGACCGTTGCCCACCTCCAGCGTGAGCAGTCCCCGGAGCGAGGCGCGGCTCTCCCAGTCGCCATCCCGGTCGAAGAGCGACGTCTCCGGCGTGCGGAACAGCGAGCCCACGGACGCGGCGGCGGGCACGTTGCTGGCGTACTCCATGCGCACCACCACGGAGTCGAAGCGGCCCTGGGTGACGGGCGCGTTGGGGAAGGGGGCGGAGTCGTTCCGGAACAGGGAGAAGGGCGGCGTGAAGCTGCGCATCGACTCGTAGCGGTCGCTGCGGTACTCGACGCCCGCGAGCCAGTCGTCCGCCCAGCGCCAGGTGGCGAAGGCCGTGAGGCCCTTGCGGCGGAAGTAGTCGCGGTCCGGCCGGTTGATGAGGGCCGAGTAGAGCGACGAGTCGATGTCGCCCATCCGCCACCGGTCCAGCGTGTCGGTGAAGTCGTAGACCTGCGCGCCCAGCTCCGCGAGCCCCACCCGCGGCACCTGGAGCTTCGCCCCGCCGAGCATGTTGAGTCGCCGCTGGCGCTGCGTGCCCTCCGGGTCATCCGGCAGATACTGGCCACCCCACCGCAGCGGGATGGTGAGCGCGGCGTCCACGGTGAGGTGCGCGCGGTCCTTCGCATCCCAGAGGCGCAGTCGCCCCGACAGGCCCGGCGAGAAGCCCGTCACCTGCGTGTGCATCGGAAGCAGGTCCACGTCGAAGTCCGGCCGCCGCGTGCGCAGGTGCACCACCAGCTTCTTGCCCTCGAGGGTGATGCTGTCGGCAGAGTCCACTTCGTCCCACCAGTCGGCGAACTGCCTCCAGTTCAGCTCGAACTCCACCTGCTCCCGGTGGCGCGGCTTCGCGCGCGGTGCTTCCTGCGTGTGGTAGGCGCGGGTGCCGTCCGGCGCGCGCGTCTCGATGATGTGGGCGCGCTGGGAACGCGGGCCGTCGGAGTCCTCCACGTCCGCGGGCTCCAGGAAGGGGAGCCGCGAGGTCAGCCGCTGCACGGCGCGCTTCGCGTCACTGCGGAGGAACACGGTGCCGGGCCGCAGATCCAGCGCGTCCTGGACACGCGCGGCGATGTCGGCGTCCACGCCGCGCACCTCGACGGACTCGAGCCGGCCTTCATCCACCGTCACCACCAGCTTGCCGTCCGGCGACCACACCGCGGACAGGCTCGCGAGCATGTAGCCGTCGTCACGCAGGCGCTTGAGCGTGCGCTCCAGGCCGTGGGCCACGCCGCCCAGGAGGATGCCGGGGTGCAGCGTGCCGCGCTCCAGCCGGCCCACCCAGTCACGGGGCGGGTATCGCGGCGGGCAGGGACGGACGATGGAGAGCGTGCCGCGCCGCGAGTCCACGCGCAGCGTGGCGGTGAAGGACTCTTCGTCTTCGTTCTCGTCCTTGGTGGGGAACCGGTACGGGAGCCGGAGCAGCTCCTCGAGAATCTCGGTGGACTGCAGGTCCTGGAGCCCGTTCACCTCCACGGCGGAGACGACGGGGTTCTCCTCCAGGTGGACTTCGAGGACCGCGGGTTGAGGCGCCTCGGCCACGCGCACGCGCGGCTCCACGCGGGCGAACAACCCCGAGCGAGCGAGCCGCCGGAGGAACAGGTGGAGCTCGTTCCCGCCCAGCACGTCCTGCGCGTCCGCGGGAGGCGCTCCGATGTAGGTCCGCACCTGCGCCTCCGTCAGCCAGTGGAGCCCATGCAGCTCGATGCGACCGGGCGTGAGCGGGCGCCCGTCCACGGTGAGCTGGAGGGGGGACAGCACGCCGCGCTCGTCCGGATTTTCCTCCGCGTCATCGAAGTCGTCGGGGCAAGCGTTCCGTTGCTCCTCGCGGGACTCCGTGCCGACCTGGGTCGCGCGCGACGAGCGGCCCTGTGCGGCGGAGGTTCGCGCGTCGTCCCGCGTCTCCTGGGCCTTCGCGGGGCGCACGTCGCGCGGCGTCACCTGAGCGTTGGTGGAGGGCGACGCGGCGGGCTTCTCTACATCCGGCGTGGCTCTCGATGTGGAGGGTGGGGCAGCGGGCCGCGCTTCATCCTGCGTGGAGGGCTGCGAGGCGGCGGTGTGGGGCACTTCCGCCGTGGCCGTGGATGCCCCGGTCGCCGGCAGCGTGGGCTGGGCGAGCGCGGTGGCGGTGAAGAAGCAAACGAGGAGAGCGAAGCGGTTCATGCACGCAGGGAGAGCACGCGCCGTTCCAGCCAAAGGCTCTGGGCAAGTGCTCGAAAGGACGAGGACCGGGCAGCCGCGTCGATGTCAGGGACACATCCGGATGTGAATCCGTGATGTGATACTGACATCGCGCGCGGCGATTGCACGCGGCCTCGACACGGCGTGCCTCCGTCCCAGCAGCATCCGGCGAAGATTGCTGCCGGGCCGAGCCGCCTTCAGGAGTCGCGGCCGGTGTACTCGGCCTGGTGCGTCTCCCACCACGACAGCCAGTCACGCCGGGTGGCGTCGAGCTTCCCCACGACGCCATCCCCGAACGTGCTGATGCCGGTGATGCGGCGCAGGGCGGCGCCCCAGAAGAGGCTGCCTTCGCGGTAGCGCTCGAAAATCAGGGGCACGGCGGGACGTCCCAACGCCACGAGCGCCTCGAAGGCGGGGTGGTTCAGGAAGGCGTACGGGTTGGACGCCTCGCGGTGCTCGGCGCAGTGTGCTCCCCACTCCTTCGCGAGCCGGTCGAAGCGGGCAGCGACATTACGCATGAGGCGTTCACCGGGGACTGGCGGGGACGCACGTAGACGCGCACCGGCTCACCATATGAAGGACCGCTGAGGTCGTCAGCGCTGTTGTTCCGGATGAGGGGCTGCGTCGCGCCCTTGGCGTGACTTCAGGTGACGGGGAGTCCGAGCGCCTTGATGCGCCGGTAGAGGTTGCCCCGGTCGACCTGCAGCAGCCGCGCGGCCCCGGCGATGCTCTCGCCTTCCTGGAGCGCCGCGCGGATGAGCTCGCGCTCGAAGTCCTCCACGTGCTCGCGGTAGCTCTTCTGTCCCAGTGAGGGGCGGCTGGCCGCGGCGGCGGCTTGCGGCGCGGAGACGAGCTCCGGACCGATTGTGAGCGGACCCTCGCCCCGGAGCAGGTTGAGGCGCTCGATGAGGTTGCGCAGCTCGCGCACGTTGCCCGGCCACGCATAGGCGCGCAGCGAGGTCTCCGCGCCGGGCGCGAGCACCAGTGGCACCTGTGGCCCCGCGAACTCCGCCGCGAAGGCGCGCGCCAGGGGGAGCAGGTCCTCCGGCCGCTCGCGCAGGGGGGGCACCTGGAGCGGCATCACGTTGAGGCGGAAGTAGAGGTCCTGTCGGAAGCGGCCCTCCTTCACCGCGCGGGCGAGGTCCTGGTGCGTGGCCGCGACGACGCGCGCGTCCACCGGCACGGGCAGGCTGCCGCCCAGCCGCTCCACTTCCTTCGTCTCCAGGACGCGCAGCAGCTTGGCCTGGAGCTCCAGCGGCATGTCGCCCAGCTCGTCGAGGAACAGCGTGCCGCCGTGCGCCTGTTCGATGCGGCCCGCGCGCCGCGACAGCGCGCCGGTGAAGGCGCCCTTCTCGTGGCCGAACAGCTCGCTCTCCAGCAGGGTGGAGGGAATGGCCGCGCAGTTGACGGCGACGAGCCGGCCCTTGCGTCCCGACGCGAGGTGCAGCGCCCGCGCGACGCGCTCCTTGCCCGTGCCCGTCTCGCCGGTGATGAGGATGGCGGTGTCGCTGGGGCCCACGCGCGCGATGAGCTGGCGCAGTGACGCCATGCCGGGGCTGTCACCCACCAGGTGGCCGGGGCGGGCCAGCGCGTCCAGCAGCCGCTCCCGCTCTTCCTGGAGCGAGCCCAGCGCCAGTGCGTTTCGCACGGCGGTGAGCAGCCGCTCGGGGGAGGGCGGCTTCTCCACGAAGTCCGTCGCGCCCAGCCGCAGCGCCTGCACGGCCTCGGCGGGAGACGCCTCGCCGGACAGCACCACCACGGGCGCGGGGAAGGGCCGGGGCAGGCGCGCGAGCAGCTCCAGGCCCGTCTCGCCCGGCATGCGCAGGTCGAGCAGCATCATCGCCGGGGGCCCTTCGGGCGCTTCGAGCAGCCGGGAGGCCTCCGCGGCGGAGCAGGCCTCCACGGGCGTGAAGCCCTCGTCGCTCAGCAGTCCGCGCAGGGCCCGGAGGACGCCAGAGTCGTCATCGACGATGAGGATGCGAGGGCCGGGCTTCATGTGGGCGGAGGCGGGGTGAGGGGCAATTCCACGCGCGCGAGCGTACCGCCTCCAGGCGCGGGCTCCAGGCGCAGGTTGCCGCCGTGCTCGTGGACGATTTTCTGGGAGATGGGCAGGCCCAGGCCACTGCCGCCGGGCTTGGTGCTGAAGAGGCCGCGCGTGAGGGCCGGGCCCTCGAGGACGGAGGGGACGCCGCTGCCCCCATCCGCCACGGTGACGCGCACGGTGCCCGGCCGCGGCGACTCCAGCGTGACGTGGACCGGCGCGGTGTTGGCGGAGGAGGCCTCGGTGGCGTTCTTCACCAGGTTGCCGAAGAGGCGGCGCAGGCCATCCGGGTCCGCGCGCAGCGTGGCCTCTTCGCCAGGGCGAAGCTCCACGGGCACGGGGGACGTGCCCGCGTACAGGGTGCACACCTCGGCCAACAGCGGGCGCAGGGGCACGTCCTGGAAGCGCGGCGCGGGCAGGCGCGCGAAGGTGGAGAAGCTCTGGGTCATCCGCATCAGCAGGTCCACCTCCTCCTGGAGGAGGGCCACGGCCTCGGTGATGCGGGTGGTGTCGTGGGGCGTGGACGCATCCGTCCGGTGCAGACGCGTGAGCGACAACTTCATTGCGGTGAGGGGGTTCTTCAGCTCGTGGGCGAGCGCGCGGGCCACGTCCTGCCAGGCGGCAATCTGTTCAGCGGACTTGAGGCGCTCGCGCTGCGACAGCAGCTCCTGGCCCATGCGGTTGAACTGGCCCAGGAGGAATTGCAGCTCGTCGCGTGGAGGCTCGGGCGCGGCGAGCCGCACGGAGAGGTCGCCGCGCGCATAGGCCCACATGCCTTCCGTGAGCGTGCGCACCGGGCGCGTGAGGGCCCGCCCGAGCAGCACCGAGGCCACCGTCAGCGCCGCGCCCGACACGAGCACCAGCGCGGTGATGAAGGCGGGCACGCGGCGCACCAGGGCGCGCCGCGCCAGCTCCGCCTGCGCGAGGTTGAGCCGCGCCTCGTTGAGCGAGTCCTGCGGCAACTCGCGCCGCGTGAGCTCCGAGGCGACCTCCTCCAGCACGCCCTCCACCGGGGCGATGGACACCGACAGCACCCGCTCCAGCGCGGCCTGTACCAGCACGCCGAGCAGCACCAGCGGCACCCAGCTCGCGAGCAGCATCACCGCCAGCAGCCGTCGCCGGAAGCGAGCAGGCGGCAGCGGAAGGTCCGCGGCAAAGCCCACCCTGTCACCGTGCGTACGGGCCTCTGTGGGCGCTGCGGCGTGCATGGGACGGTTCATACCGCATCCGGAAGCGGGCCCGGTGCCGAGTCCCTGGCGCGGAGACTCTGGTAGGCTGCGCGGCTCCGATGCTTCGTCTTCTCGCGCCCTCCCAGGGCTGGCTGTTCAGTCCGGGAGTGGACCTGTCCGTCTTCGCTGGCAGCGCGCTCGTCTCCGTGGCTTTCGTGCTCGCGGCGCCCTGGCTCGGCGTGGCGGGCGGCACGCCGCTGTGGGCCTGGCTGCTCTTCGTCGTCTGCGTGGACGTGGCTCACGTCTGGTCCACGCTCTTTCGCACCTACCTGGACCCGGACGAGCTGCGGGCCCGTCCCGGGCTCTACCTGGGCGCGCCGCTGGCCGCCTACGTGGCGGGAGTGCTCGCGTACCTGGTGTCGCCGGGCGCGTTCTGGACGCTGTTCGCCTATGTCGCGCTCAGCCACTTCGTGCGGCAGCAGTACGGCTGGGTGGCGCTGTACGGACGCAAGGCGCGCGTCTCCCCGCTGGAGCGGCGCCTGGATGCCGCCGCCGTCTATGCCGCCACGCTGGGCCCCGTCGTCTGGTGGCACGCGAACCTGCCGCGCGACTTCTGGTGGTTCGTGCCGGGGGACTTCCTGTCCGGCCTGCCGTCCTGGGCGGGCACCGTGGGGCTGGGGCTCCACGCGGGGGTGCTCGTCGCGTGGGCCGGCTTCCAGGTCGCGCGCGTGGTGCGCGGCGAGGGCGTGCAGGCGGGCAAGGTGCTGCTGGTGGTGGCGACGTGGGTGGCGTGGTTCGGCGGCATCGTCATCGCGCGGGACGACTTCACCTTCACCGTGATGAACGTGGTGCTGCACGGCGTGCCGTACTTCGCGCTGCTCTTCCGCTATGCGCGGGGACGCCTGGAGGAAGGTGGCTACGGCGCGGGCGCGGCGCTGCTGCGCGCGGGGCTGCCGGGCTTCCTGCTGTTCCTGGTGGCGTTGGCCCTGGCGGAGGAGTTCCTGTGGGACCAGGCCGTGTGGCGGGAGCACGGCGCGCTCTTCGGCGAGAGCCCCGTGACGTTGCCGCCGGACGTGCTGTCGCTCGTGGTGCCGCTGCTCGCGCTGCCGCAGGCCACGCACTATGTGCTGGATGCCTTCGTGTGGAAGCCGGGCCGGCAGCCCGCGTTGCTGTCCCGCCTGGGCTGGGCACCGATGGCCACCCGACACGAGGGTCCACCATCTGGCATGAAGCTCGATTCGACCATGGTCATTCCGGTCCAGAGTGACTAATGCAGGAGGGGCCTATGTCCCGACTCCTACTCGTCTCGAATCGGCTTCCTGTCACCGTCAAGGTGGAGAAGGACACTGTCTCCGTGGTCCGCAGCGCGGGGGGCCTGGCCACTGGCCTTCGCCGTCCCCACGAACGCTCGGGAGGGCTGTGGCTTGGCTGGCCCGGGGATGTCTCCCGCCTGACGGAAAACCAGCGCGCCCGCGTGGACGCCCAGCTCGCGGAGCAGCGCTGCGTGCCGCTGACGCTGTCCGCCAGCGAGGTGAGCCGCTACTACGAAGGCTATTCCAACCGCGTCCTGTGGCCGCTGTGCCACTACATGCTGGAGCGCATCCCGCGCCAGGACCGCGATTGGGAGGTGTACCGGAAGGTCAACGAGCGCTTCGCGGACCTGGTGGCGAAGCACTACGAGCCCGGGGACACCATCTGGGTCCATGATTACCAGCTCATGCTGGTGCCCGGGATGCTGCGCCAGCGGCTGCCCGGCGCGCGCATCGGCTACTTCCACCACATCCCCTTCCCGTCGTCGGAGATCTTCAGCACGCTGCCGCGCCGGCGCGAGCTGCTGAAGGGGCTGCTGGGCGCGGACCTCATCGGCTTCCACACGGTGAACTACGTGCGGCACTTCTCCGGAGCGCTGCTGCGGCACCTCGGGCTGGACACGGACATCGACCGCGTCATCTGGGAGGGGCGCGAAGTGCGCGTGGGTGCCTTCCCCATGGGCATCGACGCGCAGGCCTTCGAGTCCATCGCGAGCGAGCCCGGCATGCTGGAGGAGGTGGTGAACCTGCGCCGGTCCTCCGAAGGACAGCGCATCCTGCTGGGCATCGACCGGCTGGACTACACCAAGGGCATTCCGCGGCGCCTCCTGGCGGTGCAGCGCGTGCTGGAGCGAACGCCCGCGTGGCGTAGCCGCCTGCGCTTCATCCAGGTCGCGGTGCCCAGCCGGACCCAGGTGGAGGCGTACGCCAACTACCGCGAGTTGGTGAACGAGCTGGTGGGGCGCATCAACGGGCTGTACGGCACGGTGCACAACGTGCCGGTGCACTACCTCTACCGCTCGTTCAACGAACGGCAGCTCGTGGGACTGTACCGGGGCGCGGACGTGATGCTCGTCACGCCGGTGCGGGACGGGATGAACCTGGTGGCGAAGGAGTTCTGCGCGGCGCGTCCGGATGACGACGGCGTGCTGGTGCTCAGCGAGTTCGCGGGCGCCGCGGCGGAGCTGGGGGGCGCGCTCATCGTCAACCCCTATGACGTGGACGCCATGGCGGACGCCATCGAGAAGGCGCTGGGGATGGCGGAGGAGGAGCGCCGCACGCGCATGCACACGCTGCGAAAGCAGGTGAAGTCGCGGGACGTGCACTGGTGGACGTCGTCCTTCCTGGACCGGCTCCAGTCGCTGCCCGCGGTGGCCGTGCGCGCGGAGGCGGGCGCGCCCGAGGCGCTGGCGCAGATGAAGCAGGCAGAGCGGCTGCAACTGCTCCTGGACTACGACGGGACGCTGGTGGGCTACGCGCCCCGGCCGGAGCTGGCCGCGCCGGATGCGGCGCTGAAGGCGCTGCTGGCGAAGCTGGTGGCGCAGCCCGGAATCTCGGTGAGCATCGTCAGCGGCCGACCCAAGGAGACGCTGGAGGAGTGGCTGGGCGACCTGGCCATGGGCCTGTATGCCGAGCACGGCCTGTGGTCCCGCCCGGCGCCAGGTGAGACGTGGCGGATGCTGGAGGGCGTGACGTTCGACTGGAAGGAGCGCGTGCGGCCCGAACTGGAGACCTTCTCCGCGCGCGTGCCGGGCTCCTTCGTGGAGGAGAAGACGGCGTCGCTGGCGTGGCACTACCGCCTGGTGGACGCGGAGTTCGGCGCCATCCAGTCCCGCGAGCTGCGGCTGTACCTGGCGGAGAAGTTCGCCGGGCAGTCCATGGACATCCTCCCCGGGGACAAGGTGGTGGAGATTCGTCCACAGGGGGTGCACAAGGGCCGCGTGGTGGGCGAGGCCACGAAGGGCGCGGCGCCCGGCGCCCTCGTGGTGGCCATTGGCGATGACCGCACGGACGAGGACCTCTTCGCGTCCATCCCGCCCGGCGGGCTCACCATCCACGCGGGCAACAAGCCCACGCGCGCGGCGTTCCGGGTGAAGGGCCCGACCGAGGTCCGCGCGCTGCTGGCGGGGCTGCTGGAGCCGTAGCCGCTCCAGGAGCCCGCCCAGGGTTCGCTACGGCGTCGAGGACGCGGTGCGGTTGGCCGCGTTCTGGACGAACACCCGGCGGCCGAAGGCGCGGTCCACGCGGCCGAGGAACTCACGGAACGCGGGGTAGTCGTCCGCGGACACGCGCGCGGTGGTGAGGGCCACCTCGCCCTCGGCCACCAGCTTGCCGCCCTCCAGGCGGTAGCTCAGCTTGAGGTGGCCGAACTTCGTCGTCTCCTCCACCGCCTGGGGCAGCTCCGCCACCGTCCAGCCGGCGGGCAGCGCGTAGCGCAGGAGGAAGCCGTTGGTCCACGGGCTGGACATCACCAAATCAAAGCGGCGCTGGGCCAGCGACGCATAGGCCTGCTGGTAGGTGCGCCCGGTGCCGAAGGGCAAGAAGCGCATGCCGCCAGGCAGCACCTCCGAGTAGCGCGGGATGCTCATCTTGAAGTCCAGCGCCACGTTGTCATCCAGCCGCGTGGTGTCGCTCAGCTTCACCTCGTGCACCGTGAGGCCGGGGAAGCTCTGCGCCCAGGCGCGCTCGAAGGTGGACTTGCGCGTGGCCTCCGGCCGGTAGGCGCGGCGGTAGTCCGGCGCCTGCTGCCCGCCCACGGAGGTGGCGCCGGTGATTTCAGCGCCGCCGTCCGCGCGGAGCGTCACGTCCAGCGACATGCGCGTGGTGTTGTCCGCCGCCTTCGCCTCCGGCGTGGTGAGGAAGGTGCTCTTGCCGTTGGGCTCCACCACCAGCACGTTGGCCACCCGGTCCGCGCTGGGCAGCTCGTTGGCGCCGTGGAACTCCGCGGTGCCGTCCAGGTACAGGTCGAACTTGGGCACGTAGGCGATGGCGTGGTTGAAGGCCGCCAGGCTCGCGGGCTCTTCGCCAATGGCGCCCAGGTTGCGCATGCGCAGCAGCACCAGCCGGCTCTCCACGCCCGCCACTTGCAGCATGGAGTGGATGAGGCTCGCCTTGTCCTTGCAGTCGCCGAAGCGGCGCGCCAGCACCCGGTCCACGCGGTAGGGCTTGAAGCCGTGGATGCCGAACTCCAGCGCCACGTAGCGCGTGTTCGTCACCACGAAGTTGTAGATGGCGCGCACCACCGCCAGCTCATTCTTGCGGTCCACGCCCTGGAGCACCTGGTCCACCGTCTGCCGCAGCTCCGCGTTGGGCTGGAGCTGGTCGCGCACCAGGCCCCACCAGTAGCGGCCCACCTGGTCCCACGTCTGGTAGGTGGAGACGTGGAGGTTCTGCGCCACCTCCGCCCAGCCAGGCATACCGGGCTCTGGCACCACCTTGGCGACGTGCTGGGAGTTCCAGCGGTACAGCACGCGGCCGGCGTCCAGCGGCTCCTGCGCGCTCGCCACGCCGGTCAGCTTGCTCTTGTTCCAGTACAGGGGCCGCTCCTTCGGCATGTCCACCAGGTACTGGAAGCGCACCTTCGGGTAGACGCCCTGAACGCTCTCCACGTCACCCCAGTAGTCCGACAGGAGGTTGTCCTGCGCGGTGTCGTCCAGGCGGTACGTCAACTCCAGCGTGTCGCCCGCCGCCAGCGACGGGAAGGAGAGAATCTTGGCGCGGGCGTCGTAGTACATGCCCGTCCACGGCTCGTTGATGTTGCGCTCGTTCTCACCGTAGCTCTCCACCACGGAGCCATCCGCCTTGATGACGCGGGCGCGCAGCACGCGCACCTCCTGGCGGTCCGGCGAATAGGTGACGGGGACGGTGCGGAACGCGTCCACGCCGCGCGCGTTGAAGACCTTGACCACCGTCTGGCGCAGGCGGCTGGACAGGCCGCTCTGCTGGACGCGCACGTAGGTGTTGTCCACCAGGTAGAGGGCGTCCTCGTGGACGTAGGCATCCGCCTCCTTGGCCAGCGGCTGGGCGTCCACCAGGTACTGCATGCCGGTGCCGGTGCTCTCCCCCTTGAGGGTGCGCAGGGCCTCCTTCAGGCCCGGGTTCTGCGGGCGCAGCACCAGGGAGCGCTCGAACGAGGCCAGCGCGGGCTCGCGGCGGCCCGCGGCCAGCAGGGCGCGGCCCTCGCGCTCGTAGACCTCCGGCTCGTCCGGGGACAGCGCGCGGGCCTCGGCGAAGAGGGCGACGGCCTCCTCCACCGCGCCGTTGCTGGCCTTCAGCTCCGCCAGCCGCACGCGGGAGCCATTGTCGAAGGGGTTGAGCTTCACCAGCTGCGCGTACTCGCGCTGGGCGGACTCCACCTGTCCGGCCTCCGCCAGCATCGTGGCGAGCATGTGGCGCATGGTGGTGTCGTCGAAGCGCAGCGCCAGCACCACGCGCATCCGGTCCATGGCCTCGCGGCCGCGGTCGAGCTGCCGGGCCACCTGCGCCGCGGCGCGCACCGCGCGAGGCACGCGGGGCTGCAGGCGGAACGTCTCCTCCCGCAGGGCGTGGGCCTTGGGGCGCTCGCCCAGGGCCTCATGCGCGCGCGCCAGCACCAGCCGCGCGTTGACGTCATCCGGCGTCTTCTCCAGCACGGGCGCCACCAGCGCCTGTACGCGCTCGGGATGGCCGCGGTCCAGCTCGTGGTCGGCCAGCGCCACCCGCGCCTCCGGCATGGCGGGGTCGGCGGCGATGGCGGCTTCCAGGAAGCGGCGGCGCTCGTTCAGGTCATCCCGCTGCGTCTGGGCGGCGAGCAACTGGAGGCCGGCGTCCTTGGGGGCTTCCTCCGCGGCGCGCGCGGCCTCGGCGCTGGCGGTGTGCTCGCGCTCGTCGTAGGCGCGGAAGAAGCTCAGCACCCGGGCGTAGTCGCCGCGCAGCGCGGCGTCATCCGGGTGCTTCTCCACCAGGGCCCGCAGGGCGGAGGTGAGGGTGGGCAGCGCCTGCGGCTGCGGCGCGGCGCCGCGCTCCAGGGCGGGCGCCTTCGCCGGCAGCGTCGCGCGCACGGTGGACGACTCCTGGCGCAGGTAGAAGCCCAGTGGGCCTGACTCCTGGCACACCTTCACGAGCACGCGGTTGAGGCCCTTGCGCAGCTTCACGGACACGCGGGACTGGTCCGGGCGCGGCAGGTTGTAGCGGTCCTCCTTCGCGGCGAGCTGCCCGTTCACCCACAGGCGGAACGCGCCGGACGTGCCCACGCCCAGCGACACGCGCGACTCCTGGGGCGCCTCCAGCCAGGTGACGGCGTAGGCCACGGCCTCGCGGTTGGGGCGGATGGCGGTGGCCAGGTCGATGTAGCCATCCGCGGTGTTCGCCGTCAGCTTGCGCCAGGTGGTGTTGCCGCCCTTGGCCGCGGGGTAGGTGGCGGACAGGTCCAGGTTGGCGGCCTCGGGGCCGAAGTCGGTGTCACAGCCGGCCTTGCCTTCGTTCTCGAAGCCGCCGGTGACGTAGTAGTCGCCCACGTAGCCCAGCCACTGCTTCACCTCGTTGGCGCGCACCAGCCGGCCCCGGGCGCGCTCGGTGTCCAGCAGGAGCATCTGCGCGGTGGCGCGGGTGTTCGCGTCGGAGCTGCGGCGGGAGGCCACGTAGGCGTAGGTGCTCAGCAGGGGCGTGAGGTCCTCCACCTCGTCCACCAGCGCGTGCATCTTCAGCAGGCTGGCGGCGCCTCGGGGGGAGGAGGCCTGCTTCATCGCCTCGGCCGCATGGACGCGAGCGGTCTCATCCGCGGCCGGCTTCGCCTGCGCCCACAGCGGGCAGGTGAGCACGAAGACTGCGGCCAGCAATGTGAAGCGGGACATCCGTTCTCCTGGGTGGGCGGCTACGGTGAGGGGCGCCAGCCCCGGGGAGGGGCGTCGACGCGGATGAACAGGCGAACCCTGCGAGGGCTTCCCTGCATCGCCATCCTACGATGGGGGGTGGGGTGGGGACAGGTGCGCCTTACGTCGAAGCTGGGAGGATGACGCCGAAGTGTTCGACGAGCGCGCGCCGCAGGGCGTCTTCGTCGGCGAGAGGCAGCTCCGTCCGAACCCCGCTCCGGGTCAGGACGAGCGTGCCCTCCTTGGCGGTGACGCGCCCCTCCGGCGTCGCCCGGGTGCACAGCCGCCGCTGGGTGAAGATGGAGTCCGGGGAGGTCTGGTGGTAGCGGCACATGCCCTCGAAGTCCGCGAGCTGGCGGGGCACGAGGGAGAGGCGGTACTCGGCCTCCCAGCCCGCGGCCTTCTCACTCCAGAGGATGAGGTCGTCACCCGCCGGGGAGAGCCGGTAGGCGCGTCCGGCGCGCACCTGGACGTCGTGGGTGTCCAGGCGCAGGGGCTCGGTGAAGCACTCACCGAAGCCGACATCCGCCAACCAGCGTCCCTGGCCGTCTTCCACCTGGAGGGCCAGGTGGTCGAAGTCGGGGCCGTAGGCGCTGCCGTCCGGTGACGTGGCGACGCCCGCGGACAGCAGCGTCACCCGGTGGCCCAGCGCCGTCAGCAGCCGGGCGAAGAGGCCGTTGAGCTCGTAGCAGAAGCCGCCGCGCCGCTGGACGACGACCTTCTCGAAGAAGGCGTCCGTGTCGAGCCGGATGGGCCGCTTCAGGTGGATGTCCAGGTTCTCGAAGGGCACGGCCTCCAGGTGGGCCCGGTGCAGCCCCGCGAGGGACTGCGCCGCCCCCACGCCGATTCGCTCCAGGTAGCGCGCGACGTCGAACATGCGTGCATGTCTAACGCACTCCGGGCCGGCGAGGCGATGCGCCAGGGGGACACCTCGCCCGCCGTGGAGTCCCTCAGCGCGCGCCTGACAGCGCGGGGGGCTTCTTCAGGAAGTCCCTGACGC
Source organism: Myxococcus sp. AM009 (assembly GCF_013372605.1). Lineage (NCBI taxonomy): Bacteria > Pseudomonadati > Myxococcota > Myxococcia > Myxococcales > Myxococcaceae > Myxococcus > Myxococcus sp. AM009. Next base: position 2,565 of record NZ_JABXEP010000092.1, on the reverse strand, counting down.
TCTGCTCGTTCAGCGTGCTGGACGCGGCGCAGAGGCGGATGGACTCCAGGGCGCGGGTGAGGGCGCGAGGCGCGTTCTCCAGCTTCGCCGTGCGGGGCGTGAGGAAGGCCTCCGCTTCGGCGGCGGTCTGCTCATCGCACAGCGTGCCCACCAGTCCAATGAGCCCGGCGACTTCGTCCGAGCGCATTCGGCTGGCGAGCGCGTCGAAGTGCTCCTGGTAGAATGTCCAGGCGAGCGCCCGTGTCCGCGGCGTCGTGATGGCCCCCGCGAGGATGGGCCGGGTGTCGCGCACGTCGAACTCGCTGCCGACCACCAGCGCGAGCGCCTCGCGCACGAGCGCCGGGTCTCGGAAGGCGCCCAGGGTGGTGAAGACACGGCTGCGCTCGGTCCGGTCCTCGGTGGCGCGGGCGCGAGCGAGCAGCGTGTCGAAGAGGGCCTTGTCGCCGTTCCGAGCCGCGACCCTCAGCGCGAGGGGAACGGCTTCTGGATGGACGGACTTCCGGTCCGCCAGCCACGCCTTCACCAGTCGGTTCGCTTCCTGGACCAGGGCCGGGTCCTCGCCGCCCAGCGCCGCCAATGCCAGGAGGTGGGGGCGCAGCGACTTCACCGCGTCGTCGTCGCTGGGCTTGGGCTCCCAGCCCAGCGAGCGGGCCTGCGGGCCGTACAGCGCGGCGACCCACTGCCGATAGCGCGCGCGCTCATCGTCGGACAGCCGCTCCTCGTGCACGAAGTTCAGGAGCCAGGCGCCGCGCTGCCGGATGAGGCGGTGTTCAGCCTTGGCCGTGGTGGGGACGTAGCGCAGGATCTCACCCAAGGGCAGGTCACCCCGGCGCACCCCGGCCTCCATGTCGGACAGCAGGGTCAGGCGCTCGCGCACCGTCAGCGCCTCCTCGGGCGCGGCCAGCACGCGGGTGAGCTGCCCGGGCGTGTAGCCGGAGCGGTAGTAGCCGGTGCCACCCGCGTTGAGCAGCACCCAGGACGGGCAGCTCTTACCGGGCAGCGCCAGCTCGCTCGTGGTCCCGGTGAGCAGCGTGCATGTGCGCTCGGACGTCTTGCCGGAGCCGGCGCGCACGCACACCGGGATGGTCCACGTCTGGTCCTTGCTGGCGGTGGAGCCCGCGGGGACGTAGCGCTCCTGGGTGAATTTCAGCTTCGCGGGCGCGCCCGGCTGGCATTGCAGCTCGGCGGCGATGCGCGGCGCGCCCGGCTGGTCAATGAAGCTGCGGAAGGCGCGCGCGACGTCCGGCCCCGCGGCGTCCGACAGCGTGGCGGCGAAGTCCTCCGACGTGGTCGCGCCCCATGCGTGCTTCCGGATGTGGCCGCGCAGCAGGTCGCGCATGCGCTCCTCACCGAGCCACGCCTCGAACATGTCGATGATGGCCGAGCCCTTGGCGTACGTGGTGCCGTTGTCGAACGCGCCCAGCACCTCGTCATGCGTGGTGGCGGGCTTGCGCACCGGCAGGGTGGCGGCGAGCGTGTCCGTCTCCAGCGCGAAGCTGGCGGACTGGGTGCTCTGCTCCAGGCCGAAGCCCCAGCTCGGGTCGAACGGGTCCACCGTCTTGCGGTCCAGCCACGAGGTGAGCGACTCGTTGAGCCAGATGTCGTCCCACCACTGGCAGGTGACGATGTTGCCGAACCAGTAGTGCCCCAGTTCGTGGTTGGCGATGTTCACGTACCACTTGCGGCGCGCGAGCGTCTCCTCGCCGGGGCGGATGAGCGTCAGGGGCTGGCCGAGCGCCACGAGGCCCGGGTGCTCCATGGTGCCCCAGTAGCGCGGCACCACCGCGACATCGAGCTTCTCGTAGGGGTACGGCATGTCGAAGTAGTCTTCAATCAGCGTGACGATGCGCGGCGTGACGCTGGCCGCGTAGGCCGTCTCCGCTCCCCGGCCGCGAGGCACGATGAAGCGCAGCGGCGCGGCGTCGCGGCCCGCGGTGCCCGCGTCCACCACGTCGAAGGGGCCCACCACGAACGCGACGAGGTAGCTGGGCATCGGCTTGCTCTCGGCGAACGTGACGCGCGCGAGGCCCCCCGGCAGCTTCTCGCGCGAGACGATGGGGTGGTTGGCGAGCGCGACGTGGTCCTCCTTGGCGGTGATGCGCAGTGTCCAGGGCACCTTGAAGCCCGGTTCGTCGAAGCAGGGGAAGGCGCGGCGCGCGTCGACGGGCTCGAAGAAGGTGTAGAGGTAGGGTTCGCCGCCTTCCTCCACGGCGTAGAGGCCCTGGCTGCGCTCGCGGTCGACCTTGCCGGTGAAGGTGAGGTGGATGCGCGCCTTGCCCGGCGCGAGCGCTTCGGGGAGCAGCAGGCCGAGCCGCCCTTCGCTGGCGGTGACGGGCCGGGCCTCCAGGGTGCGGCCTCCCGCTTCGAGGCGGGCCTGCGAGACTTCCAGGTCCTGCCCGTGCAGCCAGACCTGGCGCACCGGCTCGCTCACGTCCACGTCGATGCTGACGCTGCCGGAGAAGGTGGGCTCGGCGGGCAGCAGCTTCAGGTCGAGCGCGTAGCGCGTGGGACGGACCGAGTCGGGCAGCCGCAGCGCGGGAGGTTGGGGTTCGGGCCACTCGGGGG
>NZ_JABXEP010000091.1:0-33296 GCF_013372605.1 Myxococcus sp. AM009 | reverse complement strand
AAGAGACGGCCGGCGGCCCCCGAGCAGGCGCCCGCGCCCCCTGGAGACGAGACTTGCGGCTGGACGGCCCGCCACGTAGCGAGGAATGCCCGTGAAGCTCTCCCTCGCGACACGCATCTTCCTGGGCTACGCCGTGGTGCTCGGCACCTTCGGGCTGGTGTCCCTGTTCAGCGTGACGGAGCTCCACCGCAACCGGCTGGAGATACGGCTGGTGAGCCAGGGCTACCTCCAGCTCTCCCAGGACGCCGCGGAGCTGGAGACCTTCCACGCAACCCAAGAGAAGGACACCGAGCGCCTCATTCAAGAGGGCAACGTCGAAATCCGCCGCGCCTTCATCCGGCTGGCCCGGACCTACAATTCGCCCCTCATGACCCAGCGGCTCGCCGCCGCCCAGGCCAAGGCGCACGAGGTGCTGGCCTCCGCCCCTGACAGCGAAGTGCCCTTCATCCGGGGCCTGGAGGACCGCTTCGGCGAGCTCCAGGTCCGCTACCGCGACTACGGCCGCGCCGCCGAGGCCGTCTTCACCGCCCTGGCCACGGAGAACCCGGACCGGGAGCAGGTCGCCGTCGCCACCGCCAGACTGCGGCAAGAGGAGAACGCCATCGGCCGCGAGATTCGCGTGCTGCGCGCCGCCCTGTCCAACCGCATCCGCGAGCGCGTGGACGGCGCCGAGGAGCGCGAGCGCACCACCGGCCTCTTCATCATCGGCTTCTCCGTGGCCGCCATCGCCGTGGGCGTGGGCGCCACCGCCTGGTCCGCACGCACCCTGCGCCCCATGCGCAACCTCATCCGCGGCGTGTCCCGCATCGGCCGCGGTGACTACAACGCCCAGCTCGGCGTGCGCGGCGACGACGAGGTGGCCGTCCTGGCCCGGGAGTTCGACCAGATGGCCCGCTCCCTCCAGGCCCGCGAAGCCCAGCTCAAGGCCCAGGCCGAGGCCCTCATGCGCGCCGAGCAGCTGGCCGCCGTCGGCCGCATCTCCGCCCAAATCGTCCACGAGGTGCGCAACCCCCTGTCCTCCATTGGCCTCAACGTGGAGCTGCTCCAGGACGGCTTTGAAGCCGCCCGCTTCGCCACCCCCGAGGACGCCGCCGAGGTGAAGGACCTCATCGGCGCCGTCACCCAGGAGGTGGACCGCCTGGCGGACGTCACCGAGCAGTACCTGCGCATGGCCCGCCCGCCCCGGCCCGACCTGGACCCTCGCGACGTCACCGCCGTGCTGGACACCGTGCTCGACTTCACCCGCGAGGAGCTGGAGCGCGCCGGCGTGAACGTGGTGCGCGACTTCGCCCTGGATACCCCGCACGTGCTCGCAGACGAGGGCCAGCTGCGGCAGGTCTTCCTCAACCTGCTGCGCAACAGCCGCGAGGCCATGCCCTCCGGCGGCCGCCTCACCATCATCACCCGTCCTGCGGAGGACGCCGTGGAAGTCACGGTGAGGGATACCGGACAGGGCATGACGGAGGAGGTCCGCCAGCACCTCTTCGAGCCCTTCTTCACCACCAAGGAGGGAGGCACCGGCCTGGGCCTGGCCGTCAGTCAGCAAATCCTCCAGGCGCACGGTGGCTCGCTCTCCTGCCAGAGTATTCCCGGCCAGGGGACGGCCTTCGTGTTAAGGCTTCCTCGCGCATGAGCTTCGCTACGTACCGGGACGTGCTGCCCTCCGGGCTGCGCGTCGTCACTGTCGAGACGCCCCACCTCCACACCGCCCTGCTCGCCGTCTACGTGCGGACGGGCAGCCGTCACGAGACGCTCCTCAGCAATGGCGTCAGCCACTACCTGGAGCACCTCTTCTTCCGAGGCAGCGAAGGCTGGCCGGACACGGTGAAGATGAACGCGGCCGTGGAGGAGGTCGGCGGCAACCTCAACGGCGTCACCACCCGAGACCACGGGTACTACTACACGCCCATCCACCCCGCGCACCTGCGCGTGGGCCTGGACATCATCGGCGACATGCTCACCCGCCCCCGCCTCACCGACATGGAGGTGGAGCGGCAGATCATCCTCGAGGAGATGCTCGACGAGGTGGACGAGAAGGGCCGGGACATCGACCTGGACAACCTGTCCAAGCACCTGCTCTTCCCCGGTCACCCGCTGGCCCTGAAGATCGCCGGCACGCGTGAGTCCGTCACCCGCCTGACGCACCCGCAAATCCTGGAGCACTTCGCCCAGCACTACGTCGCGGGGAACATCGTCGTCACCGCCGCCGGCCGGGTGAAGCACTCGGAGGTCCTGGAGATGACCGAGCGCGCCTTCGCCCGCCTCCCGCGTGGTCCGTCCAGCGTGGAGGCGCCGCCGCCCCTCACGCCCGCGGGCCCCCGCCTGCACTTCGTCAGCCATGACGAGTCGCAGACGGAGTTCCGCCTCAACTTCCGCGGCGTCCCCGAGCAGCACGAGGACTACCCCGCGCTGCAGATCATCCGCCGCGTGCTGGATGACGGCCTGTCCTCGCGGCTGCCTTACGAAATCGTGGAGAAGCGCGGGCTGGCGTACTCCGTGAGCGCGTCGCTGGACGGCTACCACGACGCGGGGCTCCTCGAGATTGAAGCCGCCAGCGCCCCGGAGAAGGCCGCGACGGTCATCACCGAGGCCTTCCGCGTGCTGGCCACGCTCTGTGAGCACGAGGTGGGGGAAGAGGAGCTGACGCGCGCCAAGCGCCGGCACCGCATGCTGCTGGAGTTCTCCCAGGACTCGCCGGGCGAGCTGGCCGGCTGGTTCGGCGGCACGGAGCTGTTCCGCACGCCGGAGTCGTTTGGCCACCGCGCCGACCTGGTGGACTCGCAGTCCGCCGCCCGCGTGCGGGAGGTGGCCCGGCGCTACTTCAACCGGGAGAACCTCACGGTGGTGGCGGTGGGCCAGCGCAAGGGCCTCAAGGCCCTGGAGCGCGTGGTGGCGGAGGCCCCCGGCCTGCCCGCGCCGGAGGCCGCGCCGCTGGCGGTGGTCAGCGGCGGCCGCGGATGATGATCGGGCCCGAGGACTTCTTCTTGGGCTTCGGCAGCAGCGCCTTCAGCGCCTTCTGGGTGCGGAGGTAGCCCGGGTTCTCCGGATCCCGCTTCAGGGCCTCGTCAATGAGCTCGAGGCCCCGCGTCACCTTCGTCTGCATCCGCGCATAGAGGGCGGCGAGCTGGGCCTTCTCCTCGAGGGTGGCCTCGCTCATGCTCAGCAGCAGCTCCAGTGACGTCTCCGCGTCCGTGACGCGGTCCGCCTTCAGGTGGATGCGCCACATCCGGGCATGCACGGGCGCGAAGCGGGGCTCCGCGGACAGCGCGAAGCGGTAGGCCTCCTCCGCGCCGCGGAGGTCCCCTTGCTCCTCCAGGGAGCGCCCGCGCACGTACTGCGCCCGGGCCAGCCGGGGGTTGAGCTGGAGCGCCTGGTCCACCAGAGCCTGCGCATCCGCGCGGCGGCCCTGAATGCGCACCGTCTCCGCCAGCCACGCCAGCGCGTCGGCGTTCTGCGGCTGCGCCTCCACCAGCTTGCGCAGGGCCTCCTCCGCGTCCGAGGCCCGGCCCTGGGCCAGCAGCACCCGCGCGCGCAGCGTCACCACCTCCGGCCGCTCCGCGTCAGCCCCCTTCACGGCGTTCAGGTCGGACTCGGCCAGGTCCGGGAAGCCGCTGACCAGGAAGTAGCGCGCGCGCAAGAGCCGCGCGGAGGCCAGCCCCGGGTCCTGGTTGAGGAGCCGGTCCATGAGGTTGGCGGCCAGGAGCTCGTCGCCCTTGAGCCAGAGCACCTCGGCCTCGACGGACTTGGCCTCGGCGTCGTCGGGGTTCTCCCGCAGGAGGTTCTCCAGCGTCTTGAAGGCGGCATCAATCTGCCCCTCACGCGCCTGGATACGGGCCAGCCGCAGGACGTCCGCGTCCGGCAGGTTGCCCGCGTCGCGCATGGTGATGAGCGCCGCGAGCGCGTCCTGGGTGAGGCCCTGCTGGAGGTAGATGTCGGCCAGCTGGCGCTGGATGGTGGGGTCCGAGCCCGGCGACATGGCGGCGGCCTGCTTCAGCGCCAGGATGGCGGCGCCCTCGTTGCCCGCCATGCGGTGGGCCTGCGCCATGAGCAGGTGCGGCTCCGGACTGTCAGGCGCCGCGGTGGCGGCCCTGCGCAGTGCGGCAAGCGCGGCGTTGGCCTGTCCGCTGGACAGGTGGCCGCGGGCTTCAGTCAATGCGACCTGAGCCCGCCTGGCCTTGTTCTCCGCGGCGGCAACCTCCGGCTCTTTGCAAGCAAGCAGTGGAAGGAGCGCCAGGGTCCACGGTCTGATTCGAAAATGACGGTGCATCGCTGAGGCCCAGGGTACCGGATGTTATCCTCCTTCGTCGATGGACCCATTCGTTCGGCGCCTCGTGGAGAGGCTCCATGACCCCAGCAAGCCGCTGTCGCGCAACCGGCACTTCCACACGTTCGAGACCCCCGAGGGGCGAGCGGCGCTGAAGGTGGTCCGGCGGCTGCGCAGCCTCCAGAAGGACATCCTCGCGTGCCACGCGGAGGGCTTCCGCGCGCGCATCTTCCGCCACGCGACGGGGAAGGGCGAACACCGCATCGAGCTCCTCATGGAGCGCCTCTCCGGCCGCCGCGTCGCCATGCTCCAGTCCGACGAATTCGAGCTGCTCGCCGCGCTGCCCGGCGTGCGTGACGCGCTGGAAGTGTTCGACGAGGCGGCGTAGGCCCGCGGAGGCCGCTACTCCGGAGGTCCGCGTCGGGGCGGCGGCGCGTGCTTCATCCTTTCGTATTCCTCGTCCGTGAAGACGCGGCTGCGGGTGAGGAAGCGCACGCCCAGCGGGGACTCCAGGCTGAAGCCCGCGCCCCGCCCCTTCACCACGTCCAGGGTGAGGTGCGTGTGCTGCCAGTACTCGAACTGCGCGCCGCCGATGTAGACGGGGCAGCCCTCCACCTCGCCCAGGAAGACGTCTCGCTGGCCCACGCGGAAGTCCCCCACGGGGTAGCACATGGGCGCGCTGCCGTCGCAGCAGCCGCCCGACTGATGGAACATCAAGGGCCCGTGCGTGGCGCGGAGCTGACGGATGACGGCGGCGGCCTCGGGCGTCACATCCACCCGGGCCACCGCCGTGGCGCCGTCCTGTCCGCCCGTGCCGGGGCCGGCACCGGCGTCACGCATCAGAAGAAGCCCATGGCCTTGGGGCTGTAGCTGACCAGCAGGTTCTTCGTCTGCTGGTAGTGGTCCAGCATCTTCCGGTGATTCTCCCGCCCGATGCCGGACTGCTTGTAGCCGCCGAACGCCGCGTGCGCGGGGTAGATGTGGTAGCAGTTGGTCCACACGCGGCCCGCCTCGATGGCGCGCCCCGCGCGGTAGGCGGTGTTCCCGTCACGCGTCCACACGCCAGCGCCCAGGCCGTACAGCGTGTCGTTGGCCTGGCGGATGGCGTCGTCGAAGTCCTTGAAGGTCGCCACGCTCACCACGGGGCCGAAGATCTCCTCCTGGAAGACGCGCATGCGGTTGTGGCCCTGGAACACGGTGGGCGCCACGTAGTAGCCGTCCTTCAGGTCGCCCGACAGCGCCACGCGCTCGCCGCCGATGAGGACCTTGGCACCCTCCTTCTTGCCGATGTCGATGTAGCTGAGAATCTTCTCCAGCTGGTCGTTGGACGCCTGGGCGCCGACCTTCGTGTCGGTGTCCAGCGGGTTGCCCGGCGCCACCTTGCGGACGCGGTCGAGCGCCTTCTCCATGAACTGACTGTAGATGCGCTCGCTGATGAGGGAGCGCGACGGGCAGGTGCAGACCTCGCCCTGGTTGAGCGCGAACATCGCGAAGCCCTCCAACGACTTGTCGAAGAAGTCGTCGTCGCGCGCCATCACATCCTCGAAGAAGATGTTGGGGCTCTTGCCTCCCAGCTCCAGCGTGACGGGGATGAGGTTCTCACTGGCGTACTGCATGATGAGCCGGCCCGTGCTCGTCTCGCCGGTGAAGGCCACCTTGGCGATGCGCGGGCTGCTGGCCAGCGGCTTGCCCGCCTCCACGCCGAAGCCGTTGACGACGTTGAGCACGCCTTCGGGCAGCAGGTCCTGGATGAGCTCGGTCCACAGCAGGATGCTGGAGGGCGTCTGCTCCGCGGGCTTGAGGACCACGCAGTTGCCCGCCGCCAACGCCGGGGCCAGCTTCCAGGCCGCCATCAGCAGCGGGAAGTTCCAGGGGATGATTTGCCCCACCACGCCCAGCGGCTCGTGGAAGTGGTAGGCGACGGTGTCGTGGTCCAGCTCGCTCACGCCGCCTTCCTGCGCGCGGATACATCCGGCGAAGTAGCGGAAGTGGTCGATGGCCAGCGGGATGTCCGCCGCCAACGTCTCACGCACGGGCTTGCCGTTGTCCCACGTCTCGGCGACAGCGAGCAGCTCCAGGTTCTGCTCCATCCGGTCGGCGATCTTGTTGAGGATGTTCGCTCGAACGGTCGGCGAGGTGCGGCCCCAGGAGAGCCGGGCCGCGTGGGCCGCATCCAGCGCCTTTTCGATGTCTTCGGCCGTGGAGCGTGCCACTTCACAGAAGGGCTTGCCCGTCACGGGGCTGATGTTCTCGAAGTACTGGCCGCGCGTGGGCTCGACCCAACGCCCGCCAATGAAGTTCTGGTAGCGAGGCTTGAACTGCACCTTGGAGCCGGGCTGATTGGGGGCGGCGTAGATCACTGCGCTCTCCTTGGGTGGTTTGGTAGACGGGACACCCCCAGAGCAGCGCGCGTGCCAGTGCCCGCGTCCGTCGACGTCGCGGCGCGTCGTGTCCCGCTCCGCGACACCTGTCCGGACACGCATGGCGCGGAGCGCGACAGGTCCGTCGCGCGATGGACACCGTCCTCCAGTGAACGCTCAGGCGCGGGAGGGCAGCGTGATGCCGAAGCGCTCCGCCATCCGGTAGAGCGTGCTTCGTGCGATGCCCAGCCGCCGGGCGGCCTGCGCCACGTTGCCGCCACTGAGCGCCAAGGCCTCTTGGATGGCGCGGGCCTCCAGCTCGCGCAGCGGGCCGGCGGCGGCACCCGCGGCGGGCTGGCGCGGCGCACTGGGAGCGAGCGGCGAGGTGGTCAGGGGCGCTACCTGGCCCCCGGGCGAGTGCGGGCTGCCCAGGCCTGGCGGCAGGGCGTCCACGTCCAGCACGGAGGCGCCGCCCGCACGCACCAACGACAACCGCAGCACCGTCTTCAGCTCACGCACGTTGCCGGGCCAGGGGTGGGCGGCGAGCCGGGTGAGCGCGGCGGCGGAGAGACCTGGCGTGGCCAGGCCTTCTTCTGCCGCCAGGCGCTTGAGGAGTGCGTGGGCCAGCTCAGGCAGGTCGGTGCGCTCGCGCAGTGGTGGCAGCCGCAACACCGCGCCCTGGAGGCGGAAGTAGAGGTCGGAGCGAAAAGTGCCGCTGCGCACGGCCGCGTCCAGGTCCCTGCAGGTGGCGCCCACCAGGCGGAAGCGCGAGCGCCGCACGCGGGATTCACCCACGCGCGAATAGGCACCGTCCTCCAGCACCCGCAGCAGCAACACCTGGAGCGCGGGCGGCATCTCCGCCAGCTCGTCGAGGAAGAGTGTTCCACCGTCCGCCGCCGCCAGCTTTCCCTCCGCGCCGCCGACACGCGCGCCGGTGAAGGCGCCGGGCGCATGGCCGAACAGCTCACTCTCCAGCAACGCGGGCGACAGCGCGCCGCAGTTCACCGCCACGAAGGGCCCCGTGGCGACCGTGCTGGCCGCGTGCAGCGCGCGGGCGAGGAGCTCCTTGCCCGTGCCTGTCTCCGACAGCAGGAGCACCGGCAGGCTCGTCGGCGCGAAGCGCTCCGCTTCTCGCAGCGTGGCGCGGTGCTGCGGGTCGCTCCCCTTGAGCGCCGCCCACGGTCCATGTGGCGCGACCGTGTCCGCCCCCCACTGCTCCCGGGACAGTGCACGCGGCGCACGGCCCACGGATGAAGGCTCCGCCACAGCCGGGCGTGAATCCGCGCTCCCGGGCGTCATGCCCTGGGGCTCACCACCAGACGGCGACGCTTCTCGCGGCGCGCGCAGGGACTGGCCCCCCGCGGACTCCAGCCGCACCAGCACCGCGAGCGCCGAGCTCCCATCCTCCGTCCCCACCGCCTCCGCGTGGATGCGCCAGACCGGGCCCTGCGAAGGAAGACGCGCCTCCAGCGCCACGCCTCGCAACGCCGCATCCGTGAGCACCCGCCACGAGACCCCCAGCGCCGCCTCCACGCCCACGGGCCCCTGCTCACCGAGCAACGCGCGCGCGGTAGCGTTGCAGCGGCTCACGCGCCCCATGGGCTCGACGACGAGCACCGGGCCATCCTCACGCGACAGGCGCGACTCCAGCCCACCCCGCGCAACCGCGGCCACCCGGGCCCAGGCGACTTCGCGAAGCCGCGCCTCGGCGGCATGGGCCACGCTGGCCACCGCCACCAGCACCAGCGGATCCGCCGCGCCAGCCGGCCCCGTGACGTCCAGCACGGCCACCAGCTCCCCAAAGGGGTCATGGACCGGCGCCGCGTAGCAGACGAGCCCATGGTGCCGCTGCGCGTAGTGCGCCGGCCCCACCACCGCGACGGCGGAGGACTCCGCCAGGGCAGTGCCAATGGCGTTCGTCCCGCGAGACGTCTCATCCCAGCAGGCCCCCTCCACCAGGCGCACGTAGTCCGCGTGGTGGGTGAAGTCCCCGCCAGAGCTGCGCGTCGCCAGGATGACGCCCTCGCGGTCCGCGAGCAGCGCCACCCGACCTGACGGAAGGGGCGCCGCCGACAACAGCTCCAGCATGCCGCCCAGCTCGTGCCACACCGGCTCCAGCCGGGCCCGGCGCTCGATGAGCGCCAGACTGCCCACGCTGGGACCTTCGTCCGGCTGCCCGGTGCTCGGGGCGCCCAGCAGACGCGAGCGCTGCCAGCGGGGGAGGATGGAGCGCAACTCCGGGCGCAGCCCCGCCTCCCCGTCGAGCGCACCCACGAGGAACTGCTCCCACAGGAGCGGTGATGCGCTGAGCGTCAGCGTCCCCAAGGACCCGGAATCTTGGTTGAATCCCGCGGGGGACAACAACCTGGGAACGCCGCAATGTTCCTGTCCCAACCTGACGCAGTGCGCCATGCGACTCGGGAGGCCCCCTCCCCCACCTTAGGCGTCCGGGGCCGGGACCTCGCCTGACACGTCATTGACGCGTCCGGGGCGGCGCGACACACGCGCTGACACGTCAACCGCCCGCGTCCGGACCCAACCCACTTCACAGGTCCCTCTCACACACCTCTGAGGTCCCCCCCCGCGACAAACGTGGCGCGTTGTGTGCAAACCATTCTCTGTCTCAAGTATGGCGGACGCCCGCGTGCGCTTTTCCGGCGACACGTTGAGGGGGAGAAACTCTTGTCTTCACATCCGTATCACCCATGGCTTGGAGGGCTGGCCGTCCTCTGGGCGGTCACGGCCCAGGCCCAGGCGCAGCGCATCCCCGGCATCGAGCTGGAGCGGCTGCAACTCAACCCCGGTGCACGCGACAGCCTGGTGCTGTCCACCGGCGACCTCATGTCCCGCGGCGAGTACCGCCTCGGCTTCACCGGACACTATGAGAAGGAGCCCTTGGTGCTCGTCTCCGGTGGAGCGCGGCAAGGCGTCATCGTCTCCAATCGCGTGACGGTCCACCTCAGCGGTGCCTACGCCATCACCGACTGGCTGGAGCTCGGCGCGCAGGTGCCCATCGTGTCCCAGTGGGGACCGGACACCGCGGCGTTGGGCGTCGCCACGCCCTCCACGAGCGCGCTGGGCACGCCGTGGGTCCAGGCGCGCGCGGGAATCCTCTCCGAGCAGCGCGGCGGGCTGATGGATTTGGGCCTGCACCTCGGCGCGGCCCTGCCCATTGGCAGCACGGAGACGCTCACCCGGGACCAGGGCTTCGTCTTCTCGCCTCGGCTCGGCCTGGGCAAGCAGCTGGGCGGCACGTGGCGCGTGGGCGCCGACCTGGGCGCGCTGGTGCGGACCCAGACGTATGCGCTGTCCCCCAACACGCAGCCGCACCTCGACGAGCTGGGCACGGAGCTGAACGGCGGCGTCAACCTGTCCGCCGGCCTGCTGGGCTTCCGCCAGGAGCTGGTGGTGCGCGGCACCCTGCCCGTCGCGGATGCGCCAGAGTCGATGGAGGTGCTGCTGGGCGTGCGCGTCCCCATGCCCGCGGGCACGGAGCTCTACGCCATGGGTGGCCCTGGCTTCGGCAGCACGCCGGGCACGCCGTCATTCCGGGTGCTCGCCGGCCTCAACTTCGGCGTCCCCTCCTCCACGCCCAACGCCTGTGTGGAGGGTCAACCCCATGACCCCGCCCGCTGTCCGGACTTCGACCTGGACGGTGACGGCATCAAGAACGCCGCCGACCGCTGCCCCACCGACGAGGGCCTGTCGGAGCTGTATGGCTGCCCGGACGGGGACGACGACGGCGACGGCCTGCCCAACCTGGCCGACCGCTGCCCGAAGGAGGCGGAGAACTTCAACGGCTTCGAGGACCACGACGGCTGCCCGGATGACCCGGACACCGACGGGGACGGCCTCTCCGACGCCAAGGATACGTGCCCCGACCAGGCCGAGGACAAGGACGGCTTCCAGGACGAGGACGGCTGTCCCGACCCGGACAACGACAACGACGGCGTGCTCGACACCGCCGACCGCTGCCCCAACGAGGCCGGCCCCAAGGAGAACCGCGGCTGCCCCGACAAGGACACCGATGGTGACGGCCTCGTCGACCGGCTGGACAACTGCCCCACCGAGCCCGGCCCGGCGAAGAACCACGGCTGCAAGGAGAAGCAGCTCGCGCAGATTGGAGAGAACCGCATCCAGCTGCTCGAGGCCGTCTACTTCGAGAACAACAAGGACGTCATCATCGCGCGCAGCAACAAGCTGCTCGACACGGTGGCCAACATCCTCATCGCCCACCCGGAAGTGGAGAAGGTGCGCGTCGAGGGCCACACCGACAACCGCGGCAACGCTGACTACAACCTGGACCTGTCCCAGCGCCGCGCCGACGCCGTCGTGCACTACCTGGTGAGCAAGGGCGTGGCTCGGGAGCGGCTGGAGTCCAAGGGCTTCGGTCCGTCCCAGCCCATCGCCGACAACGACACCACCCAGGGCCGCGCGAAGAACCGTCGCGTGGAGTTCAAGATCGTCGGCGACGCAGAGGGCGTGCAGACGCAACAGGGCGAGCCCTCTCCCGACACCCACTGAGAACCGAGGCAGACATCCCCATGAAAACGCGTGTCCTCTTCAAGACGGCGGCGCTCTGTCTCGCGCTGCTCTCATCCCTGACCGGCTGTGACTCGGGCGGCGCCCGCACAGCCCCGGCCCCCACCGAGCCCGTGCTCGTGAGCCGGTCCGCCTCCCTCGTCGGAGACGGCCAGCTCGAGCCCGGCGAGGAGTGTGACGACGGCAACACCACCAGCGGCGACGGCTGCTCCGCCACCGGCACCCTCGAGGCAGGCTACCTGTGCCACGTGCCCGGGCGTCCCTGCTCGCTGGCGAGCCTGTGCGGCGACAGCGTCGTCGACTCCGGCGAGGCCTGCGACAGCGACGGCTCCGACTGCACGGCGACCTGCGACCTGTCCCTGTGTGGCAACGGCGTGTTCGACAACCGCGCCCACCCGTCCTACGCGCAGGAGGTCTGCGACGACGGCAACCGCTTCGAGGGCGACGGCTGCAGCCGCCTGTGCGAGGTGGAGTCTGGCTTCGCCTGCGCCGGCAGCCCCAGCCGCTGCGTGCGCGCGGGCGTGACGGTCTTCAACACCGGCGTGGACGAGAACAACCGCCGGCTGGAGGTCGGCCCGGATCCGCACTGGTTCTACACGGGCACCACCACGGGCGCGGCCACCGGTTCGCGGTCCGCCAACGACTGGCCCCAGGAAATCCAGACGGCCCGCTTCATGGCGGCGCCGCTGGGCGCGCCTGTCTGCGTGTACCAGGACTTCATGGTGCCCTCGACGACCAACGTCTCGCAGTTCCGTCTGCGGCTGGCCACCTTCAACGACAACCAGTTCGACAGCGCGCGGGTGAACGGGCAGGACTTCACGCCCACCGTCGTCAACGAGCCGGCGGGCCAGCCCTGGCAGAAGAACATCTTCCGCGAGTTCGGCGCCAACGCGCCGTGGCGCGCGGGCCTCAACCGCATCGAGCTCTGCAACGAGAACGCCGCCACCGAACCCAACGCCTTCCGCTACCTGTTCGTGGACGCGTACGACGACCGCTGCGGCGACGGCGCCGTGTCCCTGCGCGAGGAGTGTGACGACGGCAACACCGCCAACGGTGACGGCTGCTCCGCCTCCTGCGGCATCGAGCCGGGCTACGGCTGCACCGGCCAGCCCAGCGCCTGCGCCCAGACGTGTGGCAACGGCACGCTGAACCCGGGGGAGCAGTGCGACGACGGCAACGCCACGGTGGGCGACGGCTGCAACGCGAGCTGCCGCGTGGAGTCCGGCTACGCCTGCCCCACCCCGGGCCAGGCCTGCTTGATGACTTGCGGCGACGGCGACATCGACCCGGGCGAGCAGTGCGATGACGGCAACGCCTACGACTCGGACGGTTGCTCCTCGGCGTGCCGCATCGAGCGCGGCTACGAGTGCCAGGGCGCTCCGTCCACCTGCGCGCCCCTGTGCGGCAATGGTCGGATGGACGCGGGTGAGCTGTGCGACGACGGCAACACCACCTTGGGTGATGGCTGCTCCAACGCCTGCACCCTGGAGCTGGGCTACGCCTGCCCCGCCCCGGGCCAGGCCTGCGTGCTCACCTGCGGCAACGGCGACGTGGACCCGGGCGAGCAGTGCGACGACGGCAACCTGGACCCGCAGGACGGCTGCGGCACCGAGTGCCGCGTGGAGGATGGCTACGCCTGCAGCACGCCCTCCACCGGCCCGTCCGTCTGCGTCGCCAGCTGCGGCAACGGCACCCTGGACGTGAACGAGACGTGCGACGACGGCAACGACACCAACGGCGACGGCTGCTCGACGGCCTGCCGCGTGGAGACGGGCTACACGTGCAGCGGCGCGCCCAGCACCTGCGCCACCCTCTGCGGCGACGGCATCCGCGCGGGCGCCGAGGCGTGTGACGACGGCAACACCACGGCGGGCGACGGCTGCAACACCACCTGCTCGGTGGAGCCGGGCTGGAGCTGCCCTGGCGCTGGCAACCAGTGCTTCTTCACCTGCGGCAATGGCACGGTGGACAGCGGCGAGGCGTGCGACGACGGCAACTTCGACAGCGGCGACGGCTGCAGCGGAAGCTGCCGCGTGGAGGATGGCTATTCGTGCAGCGGCGCGCCCAGCGCCTGCGCCACCACCTGTGGCGATGGCGTCCGCGCCGGCGCCGAGGTGTGTGACGACGGCAACCTGAACAACGGTGACGGCTGCTCCTCGCGCTGCCTCCTGGAGGACGGCCAGCCCTGCAATGCGTCTGGCGTCTGCGAAGGCGGCATCTGCAACCCCACCACCAACACCTGCACCAGCCCCAACGCCTGCGGCAACGGCGTCCTCGACGAGGGGGAGCTCTGCGATGACAGCAACACCACGGCGGGCGACGGCTGCTCGGCCACCTGCGCCATCGAGGACGGGTTCGGCTGCACCGGCATCCCGTCGGTGTGCGCCATGACGTGCGGTGACGGCATCCAGGCGGACAGCGAGGCCTGCGATGACGGCAACACGGCCAACGGGGACGGCTGCTCCGCCTCGTGCACCGTGGAGAGCGGCGCCGCGTGCCAGACGGCGGACGTCAGCGTGTTCATCACCCGACAGGGCAACGCGAGTTGCACGCAGGTGTCGGACATCGACGCCCCCGTGCTGCCTGACGCGGCCATCCAGGCCGGGCTGGGCGTGCCGGGCCGCTACCGCATCCGGTACGTGGCCGGCGCGGTGAGCTACTCGGGTGGCGCCAACTGGTACCCCGGCATCATCGGCGTCAACGCCAACGCGGGCACCCAGGTCCAGGGCTTCTCGCTGGGCCGCACACCGACTGGTGGTCCGGGGTCGGCCACGCGCGCCGAGGCCATGCCCCTGGGCTTCCCCCTGTCCCGCGACTTCACGGCGGCCACGGGCGACGTGCGCGTCGCGCTGGTCGACACCGACTGCGACCTGGCCAACAACTCCGACACGGCGGTGACGTTCCGCGTGGACGCGCTTTCCATCTGCCAGACGGCCCCTGTCGTCACGCCCCCGACGCCGGGCGGCACCGCCGGTGAGGAGTTGGAGGGCACCGCCACGCCGGGCGCCACCGTGGACGTGTACCTGGACGGCGACCCCGCCCCGGTGTGCACGGTCGTCGCCGACGCGGAGGGGAACTGGAGCTGCATGCTGCCGCCGGACCTGGAGGAAGGGCCGCACACCGCCGTCGTCACCTCCACCTTCCCGGGCGCGCCGCAGACGGCCACGACGGTGGACTTCATCATCGACGACTCGCCGTCCGCGCCTCCGGTCATCACCGGCCCCGCGCCGGACGCGGTGCTGGACACGCAGACGCCCGTGCTGAGCGGCACGGCGACGCCGGGAGACGAGGTGACGGTGTACGAGGGCGGCGCCGTCCTCTGCACCGCCACGGCCGATGCGGCGGGGAACTGGAGCTGCACGCCCACCACGCCCCTGGCCGAAGGCCCGCACACGGTGACGGCCACCGGCACGCCTCCGGGTGGCAGCCCTGGCCCCACCTCCACGCCCGTCACCTTCACCATCACCCTGTCCACGACGGAGCCGCCGGTCATCACCGGGCCCGCCGACGGCGCGGTGCTCAACACGTCGACGCCGCCCCTGAGCGGCACGTCCGCGCCGGGCACGGTGGTGACGGTGTACGAGGGCGACACGGTGCTCTGCACCACCACCACCAACGACGTGGGCGCGTGGAGCTGCACGCCGAGCCAGCCGTTGGAGGAGGGCCCGCACACGGTGACGGCCACCGCCACCGACAACGGGGGCCGCACCAGCGAGCCCTCCGCGCCCAGCGAGTTCAGCATCGACACCCAGGAGCCCGACACGTTCCTCCCGCGCACGCCGCCCTCGCGCGGCGGCGACCGGACGGCGACCTTCGAGTACGACGCCTCCGAGGACGACGTCACGTACGCGTGCAGCTTGAACGGGGGCCCCTTCGAGCCCTGCCGGGACAGCTATGACGTGGGCGAGGGCCAGCACACCCTGCGCGTGCGGGCCACGGACCGCGCGGGCAACGTGGACAGCACGCCCGCGGCGTTCTCGTGGACGGTGGAGCTCACCCGGGCCTTCGCCGGTGGTGGCTGCAGCACGGCTCCCGCCGCGTCCTGGCTGGCGCTCCTCGGCCTGCTTGGCCTTCGCCGGAGGAAGCGAAGTTAAGGGCTGACCGCGACACCTTTCCGTCGGGAGGTCCACATCTCCCTCAGAGGCCCCCCCGCCGGCCTCGTGGACCTCCCGGCGGATTTTCCCCCCGCCACGCGCCAGCCCATATGCTGGGGCCGTGCACGCGGCGGGGCGATTGAGTGAGACGTACGAGGAGGAGCTCCTCCTCGCGATGGACGAAGGGCTGCTCTCCGGCGAGGAGGTGGCGGTCCTGCGTGAGGAGGCGCTCCGCCTGCGGCGCGGCCCCCTGGAGCTGCTGCGGGAGCGAGGCCGGCTGTCGGAAGACTCCCTGGTGGCGCTGCGTGGCGAGCTCGCCTCCGAGAGCACGGACCCGGGCGCCGGCCGTCCGCTCGAGGCCGCCACGCTGACGCCCGACACCCCGGGCGTGGCCCCGCCCTCCGCCGTGGAGCCGGACGGGCCCACCTTCCCGGTGCCGGACTGGGACCGCTACCAGCCCGTGCGCTTCCTGGGCCAGGGTGGCATGGGCCGGGTGTTCCTGGCGTATGACCCGATGCTCCGCCGCAACGTGGCGCTGAAGTTCGTGCGCGGGGACGACCCGGAGCTGGCCCGGCGATTCCTCTCCGAGGCCCGCGCGCAGGCCCGCGTCCGGCACGAACGGGTGTGTGAGGTGTACGAGGTTGGCGAGGTGCGCGGCCGGGGCTACATCGCCATGCGCTTCGTGGACGGCCAGCCGCTGGGACAACTGGCGCGCTCGCTCACGCTGGAGCAGAAGGTGCTGGTGCTGCGCCAGGCCGCCGAGGGCGTGCACGCCGCCCACGGCGCGGGCCTCATCCACCGCGACATCAAGCCCGGCAACATCCTGGTGGAGCGCACCGAGGACGGCGGGCTGGCCCCCTTCGTCATGGACTTCGGTCTGGCGCGCGACTGGCGCGAGGAAGGCGCCGCGCCCAACGCCGTCCAGGGCACCCCGCACTACATGGCCCCGGAGCAGGCGCGCGGCGAGGTGTCCCGCCTGGACCGGCGCGCGGACATCTACGCGCTGGGCGCCACGCTCTACTCGCTCCTCACCGGACGGCCGCCCTTCACCGGCGCCACCGAGGCGGAGGTCATCACCCGGCTCCAGCACGAGGAGCCGGCCCCGCCGCGCGCGCTCGACGCGGACATCCCGTCGGACCTGGAGGCCATCGTCCTCAAGTGCCTGGAGAAGCAGCGGCCCGCCCGCTACGACTCGGCGCGGGCGCTGGCGGAGGACCTGGAGCGGTTCCTCGAAGGCGAGCCCGTCCTCGCGCGCCAGGGCCTGGGCTACCGCTTGCGCCGCAAGGCCCGCAAGCACCGGGTGGCGCTGACGCTGGGCACCGCGGCCCTGACGGTGGTGTTGCTGGCGCTCATCCAGGCGGGCATCGCCCGCGGCGAGGTGGCCGAGCGCGAGCGCCTCACGCGCCGCTTCACCGAGCGGGTGGAGCGCATCGAGGCCTCGGCGCGCTACTCCGCCCTGTCCCGCCTGCACGACACCCGCGAGGACCGGCGCGAGCTGCGCGCCAGCATGGCCACGCTGGAGGCCGAGGTGCGCGAGGCGGGCCCCCACGCGCTGGGCCCCGGCCAGTACGCCCTGGGCCGCGCGTCGCTCGTGCTGGATGAGCGGGACGCCGCGCGCAGGCGCCTGGAGGCCGCGTGGGCCCAGGGCTACCGCGAGCCCCGGGTGGCCTGGGCGCTGGCGCAGGTGCTGGGGGACCTCTACCAGGAGCGGCTGCTGCTGGACGTGGAGCGCCGCAGCCCCGAGCAGCGCGAGGTCCGCCGCAAGGAGCTGGAGCAGCGCTACCGCGACCCCGCCCTGGCCTACCTGCGCCAGGCCGAAGGCCCCGACGTCCCCGTCCCGCCGCTGTACGTGAAGGCGCTGTTCGCCTTCTACGAGGGCCGCCATGAAGAGGCCCTGGCCCACCTGGAGGCCATGGGCCGCGCGCAGCCCTGGTTCTACGAAGCGCCCCTGCTGCAAGGCGACGTGCTGCTGGCGCGGGCCACGCAGCGCTGGCACCAGGGCGACAAGGCGGGCTCGCAGGAGGACCTGGACGCGGGCCGCCGCGCCTACGCCGCCGCCGTCGCCACCGCGGAGAGCCAGCCGACGGGCCACTACGTCCTGGCGCGCCTGGAGCTGGCCGCGCTGGTGATGGAGCTGTACGGCGAAGGCAACGTGCTGCCCCACTACGAGCGCGGCGTGGAGGCGGCGACCCGCGCGCTCACCGCCGCGCCGGACCACCACCGCTCGCTCGTCGTCCTCTCCCGCCTGCACCGCCGGCTCGCGGAGCAGCGCGCCGGACAGGGACGCGAGGACGCCGAGCCGCTGCTGGAGAAGTCCATCCGCGCCGCGCGCGAGGCCCTGGCCCTGGCGCCGCCCAGCGACCGCGTCGCGTTGGAGCTGGCCATCACCCACCGCCTGTGGGCCCGCTACCGCCAGGAGCGCGGGCAGGACCCGGGCGAGCAGCTCCGCCTGTCCATCGAGGCCTTCGAGCGCCTGCGCCCCGAGGAGCGCGACTATGCCTTCCACGCCAACCTGGGCCTGACCTACCAGGTGTGGGCGGACGCGGAGGCCGAGCGCGGCGTGGACCCGCTGGAGCACCAGGGCAAGGCGATTGACGCGTACCTCGCCGCCATCCGCGTGCGGGAGGGCCAGGCGGACGCGTGGATCAACCTGGGCAACGCCCTGCGCCGCCGGGCCTCCAATCCACGCGCCGCCGACGCCGCGGGGGATTTGACGCGGGCCCGCGACGCGCTGGCGAAGGCGCTGGCCCTCAACCCCGGCAACGTCGTGGCGTGCTTCCGCGGCGCGGAGATTTCCGAGCAGCTGGCGCGCTGGCGCTGGAGCCACGGCGAGCCCCACGAAGCCGACCTGGCGCAGGCGCTGGCGCTGTTCCGCCAGGGCCTGGGCATCAACGCGAAGCTCCCCCCGCTGCACAACGGGCTGGGCGCGGCGCTGCTGTGGCAGGCCGAGCAGCGCTGGGAGGAAGGCGGCGACACCGAGCCCTTGCTCCAGCAGGCCCAGGCGGCCTTCGAGGATGCCCGGGCGCTGGCGCCCAGGCAGGTCTACGCCCACAACAACCTGGGTGAGGTGTGGACGCGGCGAGCCACCTTCCAGGCCGCGCGCGGGGAGGACCCGCGCTCCAGCGGCCGTGCCGCCGTGGAGGCCTACCGGCAGGCGCTCGCGCTCCAGGAGGGAGACGCCGACCTCTGGGCCAACCTGGGGCGCATCCAGACGCTGCTGGCCACCTGGAGCCTGGAGAGCGGCGGAGAGCCACGCCAGGCGCTGGCCCGGGCCGAGGAGTCACTGACGCGCGCCACCTCGCTGAACTCACGCATGGGCCACACCTGGCGCAACACGGGCGAGGTCCGGGCCCTCAAGGCCCGCTGGCTGGCGCGGAGGAACACCGCACGGGAGATGGACTTCGAAGCCGCGGCCGAGGCGTTCCAGCAGGCCCTGTCACTGGAGCCCCGGCGCCACGACTACCGGCTGGCGGCCGCGCGCTTCCAGCTCACCTGGGCCGAGTGGCGGCAACGCGCTGGCGCGGATCCGGGGCCCTTGCTGTCGCGAGGCCTGACGCTCGTTGACGAGGTCTTGAAGGCCCGTCCCGGCTGGGCCCGTGCCCTGGCGCTTCGTGGCGGCGTGCTGACGGCCATGGCGGACACGCCCGCCGCCCTGGCACAGCGACAGGCGTGGCGCACCGAAGGCCAGGAGGCGTTGCGGCAGGCACTGGTCCGCAATCCCCTGCTGGAGCACGAATGGAGGAGCCGGCTCGTCGCGGCTCGCGAGCCACTGGCCGGCCCTCCAACGCCGTGAAGCGGACGGGGGATTAGAGCTCCGGCGGGTCCGTCGTCACGTCGAGGTTGCCGTTCTTCGTCTCCAGCTCGCTGCCCAGGCGCGACGACCCGGATGAGGGCGAGACATCCACCGTGAACGAATACGTGCCGACCGCGGCCGACTCAGAGACCGCATCGTCCTTCGTCTCCTTCAGGCTGGAGGAGTTATCCAAGGAGATCGACGCCGTGTCGTCGAGGCACGCGGGGGGCTGCACGACCGCGCTGGTGACACCACTCGACGTGTCGATCCAGAAGCGGACGGTATCCCCGTGCCGGACCTTGTTGTTGGGGATGTAGCTCAGGTTCCCCGACTTCTTGATGACAACGGTGACGATGGCCATGGGCCGTGGCTCCTGTGCCCCACTGGGGCGGGTGATGAACTGCTGTCGTGGCTGAAATGCAGGCACCGTACCAAACAGGTCGGGCACGAGGCGCGCTCGAAGAAACGCATCAGGTGACGTCTTCCGGAAGCACCTGGACGCGTCAACCGAACCCACCAGGTTCGAGTTGACGTGTCAGCCAGCACTACCCACCACTGAGGCCCAGCTCCCGCACCCGCCGCTGGAGCGCGCGCCGGGAGACCTCCAGCCGCTGCACCATCCGGTCGAGGTCGCCCTCGCACTCGTGGAAGCAGCGGGTGATTTCCTCCGGGCTCAAGTCCCGCGCGGTCCGCAGCAGCGAGCTCTTGTCGATGAGGACGTAGACGGACGGCCGGGGAATGCCCAGCCAGTCCGCGGTGGCCTTGAGGTCCCAGGAGCACGCGCGGAGGGCCTCCAGCAGCTCCTGCTCGCCCACGTCCGCGGGCTTGCGCCGCGGGGCCTTGGCGCCGTCCCCCGCCTCGTCTCCCGTGCGCACGGTCAACGGCCGTCCGGGGACGGGCTGCGCGTCCGCGTCCAGCACCTGCTCCAGCCGCGCATCGGCGCGCAGCCGTGGCGTGCCCCGGCTGCCGATGACGAGCTGCCGGGTGACGTTGCGCAGCTGGCGGATGTTGCCGGACCACGCATGGCGCACCAGCCGGACGGCCAGGGCCGCGGGCAGCCAGGGCTCGGCGCGCGCGTCCGAGGTCGTCAGCTGACCGCCCTCCCCCATGACCTCCAGCTCCTGGCGAGCGAAGTGGTGGAAGAGCAGGCCAATGTCCTCACGGCGCTCACGCAGCGGAGGCACCAGGATTTCGAAGCCGGCCAGCCGGTGCAGCAGCGGGGCCTTGAAGGTGCGCTCCTGGATGCGGGCCTCCAGGTGCGCGTCCGTGGCGGAGACCAGCCGGACGTCGACGGGCACCGGCGTATGGCCGCCCACCGGATAGATTTCACCCGTCTCCAGCACGCGCAGCAGCGCGGCCTGCACCTCGGGCGGCGCCTCGCCGACCTCATCCAGGAAGAGCGTGCCGCCCTCGGCGGCGCGGAAGTAGCCTTCCCTGTCCCGGCTGGCGCCCGTATAGGCCCCGCGCTGCGCGCCGAAGAGCTCCGCGGCGACCAGCTCCTTGGCGAGCGCCCCCAGGTTGACGCTGACGAAGGGCCCGGCGCGGCGGGGGCCACTGGCGTGGATGGCGCGCGCCACCAGCTCCTTGCCCGTGCCCGTCTCGCCGCGGATGAGCACCGGCACGGACAGGTCGGCCACCCGGATGATGTCCTCGCGCACACGGTGGCTGCCCTCGCCGTGGCCGACGATGCCCAGGTCCAGCACGCCCGGCTGACGGAAGGACGAGGCCAGGTGGAGCAGCAGCACCACGCGGTCCGCCAGCACCAGCGGCACCCCGGCGGACAGCTCCTCCCGGGAGAACTCCCGGCCGCCCTGGACGGGCTCGTTCGCCACGCGCACCTGGGTGCCGTCCTCCGGCACCAGCATCCGGAGGCCGCCTCGCGGGCCGGGCTCGAACTCCACCGGCTTGCGGCTGAGGAAGGGGTCTCCCAACGGCAGGGCCATGAGCCCCCCGGGCCGGGAGAAGTCCGGCGCGTTGCGAGACAGGGCCGCCGTGCGCCCCTGGGACGCGAGCACCTCCAGGAGCAGCCGCTCGCCGATGCGCTGCGGCTGGGGATGGGACACAATCGTCAGGGCGGGCACGGAGAGCGCCACCGGGCTCTGCCCGGCCTGTGCGCGGCCCGCGGTGGTCGACATGTCTGCGGCGAGTTTCTGCTGCATGGGGATTCGTGTGAGTCCTGGGATACCCGCTGAGCCTACACCTCCGGACGCCCGAGCGCTGGGTTCATCCACCGGGGAAACGACGTGAGAATCCCGTGGGTTGGGGGACTTCGCATCCACGCCCCAGGGACGCCCGCGCCCTGTCCGCCGCTCCCCCCGATGCGCATGGCGCCTCACCTGACAGGTCCTTTCCTGTCGTCCATCTCAGTGGACGCTTAAAAAGGTTCTCTCCCGTAGCGGCGGGGCTCGCACCGAGGTGATTCGTGGACGAAGGGCTCCTGCAGTTCCTCCGGAATGACTACGTGGTGATCGGCGGCGTCGCCGTGGTGGCGCTCCTCGCGTACTTCGGCTTCATCCACTTCCTCGTCCACGCCGAAGCGAAGAACGCCCACCTCCGGCACACGGGCCTCGCCGCGGAGGCCACCATCGTCACCGTGACGCACACGGCGCTGAGCTACGAAGGGAGCTCCTTCTACCTGCTCGAGCTGGACGTGAAGATTCCCTTCAATGGCCCGTACCCGGTGCGGCTCTTGAGCCGGACGCATGATTGGAACATCGGCTACGTGAAGCGCGGCCTGCAGCTCGAAGTGCGCGTCGATCCGGACGACCCCCAGCGAATCGCCGTCGTGGGGCCCCTCAAATCGTGGAACGAGTGAGCTTCCGCGCCGCCGCGGCCTCGCGCTACACGATGGACGCGGCGGCCCGCTGCACCTGGGGCACGCCGGGCAGCGTCGGCGCCGGGTTGAGCGCCTGGACCAGCAGTGAGCGCAGCGCGTCCGCCAGGTCATCCGCCGCGCCCAGGGCCCCCGCGGGAGCCCCCTGCAGCGCCGCGGGGACCTCCGCGCCCACCACCACCACCGGCATCCGGACCTCCCAGGCCAGGTAGTGCGCGAGCCGCACCGAGGGCTCGGCCACGTCCATCAGCAGCGCGCCCATGGCGCCCGCCGTGAAGGGACGCCACAGCGGACGCGCCGCCTCCGCCGGGGGCAGCACGCAGAAGTCCAGGCGCAGCACCTCGCTGAGCACCAGGCGCCCCAGCGTGCCGAAGCCACTCTTCACGGCGGAGGGCTCGGCGGACAGCGCCTCCATGCCGGGCATGCGGGAGAGGATGCGCCGGGCGGCGCTCGCGCCACTGCCGCACACGAAGATCTTCGCGGTGGCCACCTTCGCCGGGGCCCGCGTGCGGAGAATCCGGCCGCGCAGCGCGTGGACCTCCGCCGCGCCCAGCAGCTCACCGGACGCCGCCTCCACGCCGTCCCCGTCCGCGGCCCTCGCCACGCCCCGCTGCATGAGCGTGGAGAGGACGTTGAGCACCTCCAAATCCGTGGCCGGCGCCAGGTCCAGCACCTCGCCCAGGGCGCGTGGCTGGCGGAGCAGGTCCACCACCTGCTGCGTCACCGGGTGCTGGTCTCCCTGCAGGTCCGCGTCCGGCGCCAGCATCAGCCGCGTGTGGCGCGGCGGCAGGCCGGGCATCAGCCGGTTCACCTCGTCCGACTGGCGCATGCCCTCCAGCAGCGAGTCATCCATGCCGCGGTTGATGCGCGGGCGCGCCGTGTTCCCTCCGGGAGAGAAGGTGAACGTCCCATCCACCCACGCGAGCAGGCGGAACAGGGCCTTCTCCCCTTCCACGCGCCCCAGCTTCGCGTTCACCGGGCGGCCTTCGACGACGGAAATCTCACCCCGGTCGTTGCCGCGCTCCAGCGTCAGCCGGCCGCTGCGCCGGTTCATGCCCAACAGCTGCATCAAGTCCGGGATGCTGAGCTGGCTCAGCGAGCCTTCGATCTCCTGCTGCTCGCTCTTGAGGTCCTTCGCCGCCTCGCTGCGCCGGAAGATGTGCTCGATGCGGCTGAGCACCTCGTCCAGGTTGAAGGGCTTGCGCAGGTAGCCGTCCCGCAGGCCGCGCAGCCGGTCCGACTCGAAGCTCGAGGTGGTGAGCACCACCGGGATGTCCTCGGTGCGCGGGTTGGTGCGCAGAATCTGGATGAAGGTGCGCGCGTCCAGCAGCCGGCAGCCCTCGTCGAACAGCGTGAGGTCCGGGTGGCGCAGCACGGCCACCTCCAGCGCCCGCGAGCCATCCGGCGCGTAGTGCACCTGATAGCCCTTGGTGCGCAGCGCGCGTGACAGCGCGCGCACGGACTCGAGGTCGGGGTCGGCGATGAGGATCTTCCGGACCGGGGCCACGGTGGCGCTCCGCTTCGTATCAGTAGGGCTGCAGGTCGTATTCGGCCTGCAGCTTGGAGATGAGCCCGTCCACCACCGCGGTGTCCGAGGTGTGGAATCCCCACGTCGCGCCGTGGCCCCGCCGCTGGATGAGCGCGTAGGCCGCGTTCTCGGAGAGCCAGAGGATGAACTCGTGCCGCGCGATGCGGTCGTCGCCCTCCAGGAACACGGGCGTCAGCGCGGGGTGTGACTCCAGGTCGACGCGGCGCCCCAGCAGGTAGATGCGCGACGACAGGTCGGGCGGCGCGGACTCCAGCCCGGCGGCGATGTTCAGGTCCGTGCGAATCTCCGGCCCGCCCACGTACAGCAGGCCCCGCGAGCCCGGGTCTCGCATCATCTCCCGGGCAATCTCCGCCTGGAGCTCGTCGAAGAGGACGTCGGACACCTTGCCCCGGCGGCTCGGCTCGGAGCGCTCGTCCACCGGCAGCCGGGGACTGTTCGGCGTGCCCAGCAGCAGGTCCACCTCGTCCCAGAAGGGCAGCCCGTCCAGCATCAGCCGGCGCTGCAACGACGCGCGCCGCTCGTCCATGCGGCGGCGGCAGCGGTGCACCAGCTCGTCGAAGTCCTCGCCGTCCTTGGGGAAGGTGCTGGCCCCGCCCACCAGCGCCAGCGGGAGGCGCTGGTCCACCTCCATGGCCTCGGGCTCCTCGCGCACGGCGGCCACCGCGCGGCGCACGAACATCAGCGCCCCGAAGAAGTCCGTCTCCGGCAGCAGCAGGTAGAACTCCTGGTCGCTCGCCTTCGCGATGACGTCCGAGTCGCGGATGATTTTACTGAGCGCCTTGATGATGCCGCGCACCGCCTTCTTCGCGTCCGCCGCGCCCTGGCGCACGCGCACCAGCGGCAGGTTGTCGATGGAGAAGGTCAGCAGGGAGAACGTCCGCCCGTAGCGCCGGGCCTTGTAGATCTCCTTGGACGCGTAGTCGGTGAAGTAGCTGAGGTTGTACGCCGCCGTCTCGCGGTCCCTCAGGCCCAGGCGCTGGAGCGCGAGCATCTTCCGGCCGTTCTTCAGGCCCACCGCCGCGAAGTCGCCCAGCACGCGTGCATCGCGCGTGTGCTCGGGCCGGAAGTCCCCCGACAGCGGGTCGGAGAGCTGCGCCAGGCCGACGACTTCCCCCGACGCCACCAGGGGCACGTACATCACCGCCGAGCGCTCGTCGCGGGCCATCCACGGCTGGGCCTCCCGCAGCCGCCCGGACAGCGGCCCCTCCGGGCTCATCTTCTCCGCGAGGAACTGCCGGTCCAGCAGCCCGCGGTAGGCGCGCAGCACCAGGTCACCCCGGTCGTCCACCACCCACAGCGCGGCGCTCTGCGCGTCGCAGATGGCCGCCAGCTCCGAGGTGAGCCGCTCCTGGAGCCACTCCAGGTCGGGATGGGACAGCAGCTCCAGGCAGCGCTGGTGCAGGTTGTGGAAGCGGGCGAACTCCAGGTTCTCGTCGCGAAGCTGCGTCCGCTCGCGGCGCAGGGACGCGCGCTCCAGGGCCCGGTCCACGGCCAGCAACATGTCGTTGGCGTCCACCGGCTTGGTGAGACAGTCCGCGGCGCCCGAGCGCAGCGCCACCTCCGAGCCCCGGATGTCGGTGCGCTGGCTGACGAGGATGACCTCCTGGTCGGGGTCCCGCTCGCGCAGGCGCGCGGTGAGGGCGAAGCCGTCCACGCCCGGCATCACCACATCGGTGATGACCAGGTCGAACGGTGTGCGGGCCGCCTCTTCGAGCGCGAGCGTTGCGTTCTCCACGGCCACCACGCGATGCCCGTTATGCGTGAGCAGGTCGCTGGCGAGCTGACGGAAGAACAGGTCGTCGTCGACGACGAGGATGGGTCCGGCCACGGCGCGTTCTGACCTGGGGGCGAGAGGAACGCGGGAGGTTACCGGCCCGAGGCAACCGCGACAACGCCCTCGAAGACGAAGGCCACCGGTCCACGGAGGCGGATGTCGGACAGGTCGGCGGGGACGCGGATGCGCAGGTCTCCCCCTGGGAGGGTGACGCGCAGCCAGGCGTCCGCCGGGAGCCGGTTGGCCAGCACGGCGGCCACGGCGGACGCGCAGGCGCCCGTCCCACAGGCCTGGGTGAGGCCGCAGCCTCGCTCCCAGACCACCACGGTGAGGCCGTCCGCGTCCACACGGACGAACTCCACGTTGGTCCGGTCCGGGAAGGACGGGTGCCGCTCCAGCAGGGGCCCCAGGCGCGAGGCGCTCTCCAGCGGCTGGTCCAGGAGGACCATGTGGGGATTGCCCATGCTCACCGCATAGGCGCGCAGGGGCGGATGGCCCGGCACGACGGCATCCAGGAAGGGCTGGCCGGTGACGCCCGACGGCAGGTTGGGGGCGACCAGCCGGGCGGGGCCCATGGAGATGTCCACGGCCACCACGCCGCCTTCCCCATACGCGGGGTAGCAGGTGAGCACGCCCGCCCCGGTCTCCACGTCGAGGTGGTCCGGCGCCTGGCCCGAGTCGTCCACCAGGAACTTCACCGCGCAGCGCAGGCCGTTGCCGCACATCTCCGCGATGCTGCCGTCCGCGTTGTGCACGACCATCCGGGCGACGCCACGCTCGGAGGGCAGCAGCGCCAGCACGCCGTCCCCGCCGATGCCCAGGCGCCGGTCGCACATCCACCGCGACGTGGCGGCGTCGATGTCCTCGCCGGAGCCGCGCCGGTCCAGCACGACGAAGTCATTGCCCAGGCCCTGGTACTTGAAGATGCGCTCGCGAGCTTCCACGGGCGCAATCCTAGTCGCGAGCGGCTATTCGCGCTCGTCCGGCTTCGGGGGCATCTTCTGGGGCGGCAGGTCCAGCGCGGGCACCGCGCCTCGGGGACGCCGCGCCGGGGCCTTGGCGCCCTGCTCCGTCCCGGCGAGCTCGTTCCTGGCCGGTTCGGGCGCGTCCAGTTGGGCGAAGCTGTCCGCGCGCGCCGCCAGCCGCTGCGCGGAAGCCAGTTCGGCCTCGCGGTCCGCGAGCTTCTGCTGGAGGTCTTCCACCAGGGATTGGAGGAGCTCCAGCTCCGCGGCCAGCTCCAGCACGTCCTCGGGCTGGGAGGACACCTTGAGGGACTCCACGGTGGACAGGAGCTCGGCGCGCTCCGCCTCCAGCGCGTCCACGCGGGCCTTCTGGGACTGGAACCGGGCATCGAGGCCCCGGAGCTGTTCTTCGAGCTGGGAACGCTCCGTCTGGAGCAATGCGAGCTGTCCCGCGGCGCTGCCGTCGTGATTCTGGAGCTGCTGCGTGGCCACTTCGAGCGCCTGGGCCAGGCGGGTGCGCTCGGCGCGCTCGGCGTCGAGGATCCGGACGGCGTCGGTGGACGCGGCTTCCAGGGCGGTGACGCGGCCTTCCAGGCGGACCCGGGCGGCGCGGGCGACCGACAGGTCGGACTGGAGGCGCTCGCGGTCGGAGTCCGCGCGGGCGAGGCGCTCCTGGGCGGCCTGGAGCGTGGCCGCCCGCTCCGTCGCGGTGGTCAGGTCGGCGCGGAGCACCTCGAGCTGGGACGTGAGCTCGGCGACGCGGGATTCCAATGTGGCCCTGTCGGCCTGGGCGCGGTCCGCGGTGTCGGAGAGCTGGGCCGCGCGGTCGCTGGCCTCCGCCAGTTGCGCGTTGAGCCGCGCGGAGGCCTCGGCGAGCCGCGACTCCAGGTCCGCTCGCTGTGCTTCGAAGCGGGCGTCCAGGTCGGCCAGCCGGGTCTCGGACTCGGCGCGCTGTGCCTCGGCGTGGGCCACGACCTCCGCGAGCCGGGCCTCAAGTTCGCCACGCTGCGCTGCTGCGCGGGCCGTGACCTCCGCCAACTGCGCCTCCAGGGCCGCACGTTCGGTCTCGGTGCGAGCAGCAGCCTCCGCGAGCTGCTGCTCCGACTCCGCACGCTGAGCGTCGGAACGAGAGACAGCGTCCGCGAGCCGCGCTTCGAGCTCGGCACGCTGAGCGTCAGAACGCGCGACGGCGTCCGCGAGCTGCTGCTCCGTCTCCGCGCGGAGCGCGTTGGCCCGTTCGTCAGCGTCGGCGAGTCGAGCTTCAAGCGATGCACGCTGAGCGTCGGACCGAGCGATGGCGTCCGCGAGTTGCGCTTCGAGTTCGGCGCGCTGGGCCTCCAGCTCGCTACGAGCGCGCGTCAGTCCCTCTGCGGAGTCGGTGAGCTGGGCCTCCAGCGCAATCGCCCTCGCCTGCTCCGAGGCGGCGGCCTCGGTCGCGCGGGCCAGCTCGTTCCGCAGCGTCTCCAGCGCGGCACGCTCGGCTTCGAGCGAGTTCTCCATCGCGGTGGCCTTGCCCGCGAAGCGCCGCGCCGTCTCGAGCTGCACCATGAGCAACTCGGCGTTCTCCCGCTGCGCCGCGAGCCGGTCTTGCGCATCCACCAACTCGGCATCGAGCCGGGCGATGTGCATGCCCCGCTCGTGCAGGGCCGCCATCGCGTGCTGGAGCTGAGCCCCCAGGCGCATGGTCTCCTGCCGCGCGGCGCCCAGGTGCGCCAGCTCCTGCTCAGCGGCGGCCAAGGCGGTCCGTTCGCGGTCTCGCTCCGCCGCCAGCGCTTCGATTTCACCCTGTTGCCGCTCCGCCCGAGCAAGCGCGTCGTCCAGCTCACGTTCCACCGAGGAGAGCCGCTCCTTCGCGGCGGCTTCCTGCCGGGTCAGCGCCTCGCGAGCCTCGGCGGCCGACTCACTGACACGGCCCGCCTCCGCCTCACGCTCCGCGACCTGTTCACGCAGTTGGGTGACCTGCGTCTCCAGCGCCTCGATGATTCCCGCACGTTCAACAAGCTGGGCATCCGCCGCGCTCCGGGCCGACTCCAGGTCCGCCAGGGACTGAGCCAACGCGACCGCACGCGCCGCGTCCGACTCCTGCGCCGCGCGAGCCTCCGAGAGCTGGGACTCCAACGCCGAGCGCTGTTCCTTCGCGGTGTCCTCCGCCCACGTCCGCTCCGACTCCAGCCGCGTCACGGTCTCGCGCAACTCCTGCTCGCGCGCCTCGGCCGCCAGGCGCTGCGCTTCGAGCGCGCGCTCCTGCTCGGCCATGACACGTTCGGCGGCAGCCAGGCGCTCCTGCCGGGACTGGTCGCGTTCGGACGTCTCCGTGCGCAGCGCTTGCAGCGCGGACTCCACATCGGCTCTCGTGCGCTGCTCGGCTTCGAGCAACGCGCGGGCCTGCGCCAACGCGGCTTCGGCCTCCGCACGGCCCTGCTGTTCGGACTCCAGCGCCGAGCGAGTCTGTCCGAGCGCGGCACCGGTATCAGCGCGCGTCTGCTGCTCGGCCTCGAGCGTCGCACGAGACTGCGACAAAGCAGACTCGGCCTCTGCGCGAGCCTGTTGCTCCGCCGCCAGCGCCTCACGGGCCTGGGCCAGGGCGGCCTCGATGGCCGCGCGAGCCTGCTGCTCCGTTGTGAGCGTCTCACGAGACCGCGCCAGGGAGGTCTCAAGCGCGATGAGCGTCTGCTGCTCCGCCGTCAGCGACTCTCGCGACTGCGACAGGGCCGTCTCAAGCTCGGCACGGGCCTGCTGGTCCGCCGCCAGCGCCGCGCGAGCCTGAGCCAGAACGGCTTCAGTCTCCGCGCGAGCCTGCTGCTCCGAGGTGAGCGCGGACACAGCCTCACGCTGAGCCTGCTGCTCCGCCGCGAACGCCTCGCGAGACTGAGCCAACAGGGCCTCGGCCTCGGCGCGTGCCTGCTGCTCCGCCGCGAACGCCTCGCGAGACTGAGCCAACATAGCCTCGGTCTCGGCGCGTGCCTGCTGCTCCGCCGCGAACGCCTCGCGAGACTGAGCCAACATGGCCTCGGTCTCGGCGCGTGCCTGCTGCTCCGCCGCGAACGTCTCGCGAGACTGAGCCAACAGGGCCTCGGCCTCGGCGCGTGCCTGCTGCTCCGCCGCGAACGTCTCGCGAGCCTGTGCCAGAACGGACTCGGTCTCCGAACGAGCCTGTTGCTCCGCCGCCAGCGCCTCACGGGTTTGAGTCAGGGCAGACGCGGTCTCCGCCCGCACCTGCTGCTCCGCCGCGAATGCCTCGCGCGACTCCGCCAGCACGGCTTCCGTCTCGGCGCGCGTCTGCTGTTCCTTCGCCAGCGCCGCGCGCGCCTCGGCCAAGGAAGCTTCGGCATCGGCCAGCGACTGCTGCTCCGCCCCGTGCGTCGCCCGGAGCTGCGCCAGCGCGGCCTCCGCCCCCGAGCGAGCCTGCTGCTCCACGCCAAGCAGGCCCTGCACGCGGGCCAGCTCGGCCTCGCCATCGCCGCGCCCCTGGCGTTCGACGTCCAGGTCCGTGCGAGCCTGCGCAAGCGCCTCCTGTGCCCGGACACGCTCTTCACGTTCGGAAGCCGCCTCGGACTGGAGCCGGGTGACGACCTCGTCCGCGCCAAAGGCCCGCTCCCGCATCGCGGTGAGCTCCGCGGCCAGCCGCTCACGCTCCTCACGCTCGGAAGCAAGCGCCGTCTGGCCCCGAGCCTCGTGCCGAACCAGCGCCTCCTGGGCGGAGACCAGCTCCGCCTCGGTCCGCGCGCGCACCGCCAGCGCCTCATCCAGGCGAGCCTGAACCCCGACGAGCGACTCCTCCGCCTGCGCCCGCCGCTCCGCCTCCGCGGTGAGCGCAGCCTCCAGCCGCGCGCGCTCCTGCCCCTCTATTTGAAGCTGCGCCTGCGCGTCCCCGAGCGCCGCCTCCCACCGGGCGCGCCGCTCCTCCTCGGAAGCCAGCGCGGCCCGAACCTGGGTCAGCGTCTGCCGAGCCTCCTCCAGCCCAGCCCGGGTCTCAACGAGCGTCGCCTCGGCATCGCCGCGCCGCGCCTGCTCGGCCTCGAGCTGCGCACGCAGCGCCTCCAGCGCCCGCGCCCGCCCCTCCTGCTCGGAGTCCAGCGAGCTCCGGACCTCCTCCAGGGAGTTCTCCAGGTCCGTGCGCCGAGCAACCTCCGCGTCCAGCGCCTCACGGGTCCGCGAGAGCGTGGCCTCGGCCTCTGTCAGCCGCTGCGCCGCGCCCTCCAGCTTCCCACGCGCCAGCCGCAGCGCCTCTTCCACCGCGGCCCGGGCCTCACGCTCCGAGTCCAGCTCCCCGCGAACGCGCCCGAGCTGCTCCTCCGACACCTGCCATTCCAGGTGCGCGGACTCCAGCTCCTCGCGGGCGGCCTGAAGCGCGGCCTCCAGCTCCACCGCGCGCTCCGAGGACTGCCGCCCGGTGCGAGCGTGCGAGGACGCCTCTGCCTCCAGCTCCACCACGCGCCGGACCAGGGCCGCGCGCTCCTCCGCCAGCTCCTGCCGCCGGGCCTCGACCTCGCCCTTCGCAGAGGCCTCATCGAGGACCTGCCGCTCCAGCGCCGTCGCCCGAGCCCGCGCGTCCTCCAGCTCGCGCTCCAGCGACGACAGCCGGGACTGGAGCTCGGCCCGCTCCGTCTCCAGCGCCTGCCCCAGGCGCTCCTCGGTCCGAGCGCGCTCCGCCTCCAGCGCCTCCAGCCGCTGCGAGGCCTGATGAAGCGACTCCTCCCACTTCTGCGCCGTGGCGCGCGCGGAGGCCTCCGCGTGCGTCAGGGCCTCCACCTCCTGGCCCAGGCGGGACTGCGACTCGCGAGCGGCGGCCAGCTCCGTCTCCAGGCCCCGGACCTCCGCCTGAAGCGACTCCAGCCGCGACTCGGCGTCCTTCCGCGCCCCCTCCGCCGAGGCCGTCCGCTGCCGCGCGTCCACCAGCTCCCGCGCCGTGCGCGCCAGCTCCGCGTCCTTCACGGAGACGGCGGCGCCCGCGTCCCGGGACGTCTCCGCCGCCCGCGCCGCCTCGGCCTTCAAGTGCTCCACGGCCGCCAGGGCCGCCGAGTACTGCTCCGCGATGCGCAGCTCCCGCTCGCGCGCGGCCTCCGCGGCCCGCCGGCGGTCCTCCGACTGCTCCACGGCGCGCTCGGCCGACAGCCGGTCCCGCTCGCGCTCGATGCGCAGCGTGGACTGCTCCTCCTGGAGCTCCCGCACCTGTGTGTACGCCTGCGTCAGCCGCTCGCGAGCCTCTTCTAGCGAGGCCGCCGTCTCCTCCCGGCGAGCGCGCTCCAGCCGCAGCGACTCCTGGGCCGCCAGCACCTGCACGCCCGCGTCCGCCTGGGCGCGCTGCGCGGCCTCCACCTCCAGCCGCTGCGCCGCCAGCCGCCGGTCCGCGTCGGCCAGCCGCTCCTGCGCCACCTGGAGCTCCAGCTCGCGGCGTCGCAGCTTGCCGGACAAATCATCCCGCTCGCGCTGGGCCTCCTGGCTGCCCCGCGCCTGCTCCAACTGCGCGGTGAGCCGGGCGACCTCCTCCCGGGCCGTCTCCAAGGAGGGGCGCAGCGACGCCGCCTCCGCCTCCCGGTCCGTCAGCTCCGCGCGGAGCTTCGTCAGCGCCTCCTTCAGCCGGCCGCTGCGCTCCTCCCAGGACTTCGCGCGCGCCACCACCTCATCGAGCTTGCCGCGCGTGAAGGCCAGCGGCTCGGGAGGCAGCTGCACCCACGTCGGGTCCACCACGCGCGCCGGGTCCTGCCCCGCCACCACCAGGAAGTAGGCGGCCTCGCTGTGGTTCACCAGGGTGCCGTCCACCTGGAGCCCTTCGCCCCGCTCGAAGGCGAGCTGGTAGCCCAGCACCGGGGACTGGGTGGCCACCTCCACCTGGGCGAAGTGGACCGACAGGGCGTCCAGCAGCTGACCATAGGTGGGCGGCACGCCCTCCTCGGCCTCCAGCAACTGGGGCAGCGCGAGCCCCGCGACGTTGCGCAGGCCGCCCACGAGGAAGCCCTGCTTCGTCACCAGCCGCGCCAGCTCCGCCAGCAGCTCCGGCGCCTTCACGTAGGGCGCCAGGTCGGCGACGAGCACCACATCGAAGCTGCCCGACTCGAAGTCGTCGTAGACGTTGGCCCGGAAGCGCAAGGCGGGACCGCCGTGCGCCTTCTGCGCGGCTTCGACGGCCGCTACATCCCTGTCGCACGACACGACCGCGCGGGCGCCTCGCTCCACGAGGAAGCGCGCGCTCTCGCCCCCGGTGGAGGCCACCGCGTCGACCTCCAGGACCCGTCGACGGGCGAAGAGGCTCTCCGCGAAAATGTAGCGGGGCAGCAGCTCGCTGGGCCCCAAGCGGCGGAATGTGTGGTGCATCGGTGTGTTCGGGAGTGGGAGTATACCCCCGGGCAGGCGCGCCCCAAGTTAAGCGCCGGGGCCGGAAATCGGCCTCGCGCTCGCACGTCAGGAGGGCAGGCGACATGAACGGAACGGAACAACAGGGATTCGGCTATCGGGCGCGGCGGACCTTCACGCGGCTGATCATCTTCACTCTCATCCTGGGCCTGGGCGGCGTGGTCGTCTTCCTGCTGTCCCAGCTCAACGCGCGCACCTTCACGCTGGCCCTCCATGATGGGCAGCTCGTGGTGATGAAGGGCCGCAACGCCCCCATGGGCGCGGTGCCCTATCGGACCGGGGACCCGCGGCTGGCGGACGCCTACGCGCCCGTCTCCATCGAAGGCCAGGACGTCTCGGCGCTCCTGACGCGCAAGTTCACCGACCGGGACGAGCTGGACCAGGCCCTGTTCCCCGTCCTGGAGGGCCTGGCCCGGCCGCGCATCGCGTCGGACGAGCCGGCCCGGGTGGACCAGGGCCTCTACTACCTCCGCCGCGCGGAGAAGCTCTCCGGCATCACCGAGGAGCAGCGCCTGACGCTCCAGAAGCACATGGTGGACGTGGCCTACTACCAGGCCCGGCAGAAGCTGGAGGACGCCCGCCGACTGGTCAGCGAGGCCCTCACCCAGCTCAAGCTGGCCGCGGAGAGCCAGAGCCGCCACGCGCGCAGCGCCAACCAGATGATGGCCGCCGTGGCCCCGCCGGCCCGGGAGCTGGAGGACTCGCTGCGGCGCGCCGTACACACCCTCAGCGGCCCCCAGGCGGCCCCCCAGGCGCCGCCCCAGGCCGCGC
>NZ_JABXEP010000090.1:0-33342 GCF_013372605.1 Myxococcus sp. AM009 | reverse complement strand
CGTGAGTGCCTGTTGGCCCGGAGCATGGGCTTCAGC
The DNA here is from genome assembly GCF_013372605.1 of Myxococcus sp. AM009. Lineage (NCBI taxonomy): Bacteria > Pseudomonadati > Myxococcota > Myxococcia > Myxococcales > Myxococcaceae > Myxococcus > Myxococcus sp. AM009. The sequence goes on along the minus strand of NZ_JABXEP010000090.1, from coordinate 33,306 downwards.
CCTCCTGGGGGCCGAACTCCTCGAGCGTGCGCTTCGCCGCCTCGACGAACGGGGCACCGACCATGGTCCCTTCGACCACGCAGATGTTGAAGTCGCGGGCCTGGCTCTCCGTGACGATCTTCCGCGCCTTGCGCAGCGTGTTCTCGTCCGGGGAGAAGGCCTGGTTGATGAGCTCCACCTGGCGCGGGTGGACGGCGGCCTTGCCGCTGAAGCCCATGCTCCGGGCCAACAGGCACTCACGGCGCAGACCTTCCATGTCCGCCATGTCGAACAGCGGCGAGTCGACGACCTGCACGTTGGCGGCACGCGCCGCGGTGACGAGCCGGGAGCGCGCGTAGTGCAAGGACTCCCAGGACAGGGACGCGCCGATGCTGAAGGAGAAGTCCGCCGAGCCGAACACGAGCGCCTTCAGCCGTGGGGTCGCGCTGGCGATGGCGTGGACGTTCTCCACGCCGCGAGGCGTCTCCACCAGGGCGAGCAGGTCCACCTGCGCGCAGCTCGCGCCGAGCACCTGCTCGACGATCTCCAGGTCCCTGGGGGATTCGACCTTCGGCACCAGGATGACGTCGGGTTTGACGGCGTAGTTGCGCAGGGCGAGCACGTCACGAAGGCCCTCGGGCCGGGTGACGGTGTTGATGCGGATGGCCCGGCGGCTGGGACCGCGTGGCGCGGTGAAGAACGCCTCCGCGTGCTGCCGCGCCGCGTCCTTGTGGCTGGTGGCAACGGAGTCCTCCAGGTCCACCAGGCTGATGTCCGCGCCGGCTTGCTGCCCCCGTGCGAAGCGGTCCACTGCGAGCGCCGGGGTGAACAGGATGGAGCGGCAATACCGGGTGAACTTCATCACGCCTCCGGGGGTAGGGCCTGCACCGCGCGCACCCGTGACCGCGCCATCCGTGAAACACGGAGGGCTCGCTCGAGGCGCGATGAATCAGTGCTTGTCTGGGTACTCCTGTCGCTCCGCTCCGTCAAGGGAATGGACAATCAATTGCGACGGGGTGCTTGGGAGGTCGTGCTATGTCTTGATATGTCTTTTGTTATGTAGAGACGTTTTTCTATGTCTCTGCGCGTGCCCGTGCTGCCCCCAGGCCGCTCAGCGTCGCTTCTTGCCGGGTGCCTTGCCGTCGATGAACGCGGCCAGCCCGTCGAGCATGCGCTCCAGGCCGAAGGCAAACGCACCCTTGGGGTCGTGCGCGCCGTAGGTCTCTCCCGCGGCCTTCCCGACGCGGGACAGGACAGGGTAGGGCGTGAAGTCGACAGTCTCCAGGAACGGCGCGACGCGGTACCACCACTCCTCGTCCGTCATGCCGGTCAGGTCCTTGACCCGCTTCTCCCGGGCCGCGTTGCGGACCGCGCCGTGGACGTAGTCGAGGACCAGGGTGAGGGTCCGGTCCATGTCGAGGTCCGTGAGCCCCAGGCCTTCAATCGCACTCAAGGCGATGTCGGCTGAGCGGAAGGTGTTCGGGCCCAGCACGGTCCGGTGGGTCGCGAGCGGAATCACCCACGGGTGGGCCAGATAGAAGTCGCGGTAGTCCGTCGCCACCCGCGTCAGGTTGGCGCGCCAGTTCGCGGGCTTGAAGACGGGCCGGTCCTTCAGGATTTCGCCGGACACGGCATCCATCATCAAGTCCAGCAGCTCGGCCTTGCCAGGGATGTGCGTGTAGAACGACATGGGGGAGATGCCCACCGCCTCCGCGACGCGGCGCGTGCTGACCGCTTCGAGCCCCTCTGCGTCCGCGATGGCGACGGCCGCGGCCACCAACTCCGCGACGCTGGCCTTCGCCTTCGGGCCGCGCTTCGGCGCCTCCGTCCGCCCCCACAGCAACTGCAGTGACTTCAACGGGTCACCCCGTCCGGAAATCTCGTCGCTCATCCGTACCTCGGGATAACTATTTACAGTGTACGGGGTTGTTGTGCTAAACCCCGTGTGCTGTACGAAGTTACAGGGCGACTGAAAAGTTGTCGAGCGATTTGCGGGCAGGACGTCACTCCAAGGAGAAGCCAATCATGTACGGCTCCATCAAGATTCGCGGTGCGCGCGAGAACAACCTGAGGAATGTCTCGCTCGACATCCCCAAGCGGAAGATCACCGTCTTCACGGGCGTCTCGGGGTCGGGCAAGTCGTCCCTCGTGTTCGGGACCATCGCGGCGGAGAGCCAACGGCTCATCAATGAGACGTATCCGGCCTTCGTGCAGCAGTTCATGCCGCGCTACGGCCAGCCGGACGCGGAGAGCCTGGAGAACATCTCCGCCGCCATCATCGTGGACCAGCAGCGGCTGGGCGGGAACTCTCGCTCGACGGTCGCCACCGTCACGGACGCCGCGCAGATGCTCCGCGTGGTCTTCTCCCGCCTCGCCGAGCCGCACCTGGGCAGCCCGGGCCTCTATTCCTACAACGACCCCCGGGGGCTGTGCTCCGAGTGCGAGGGCATTGGCCAGGTCGCGTCCATGGACATGGACGCCGTCATCGACAGGTCCAAGTCCCTCAACGAGGGCGCCATCCTGCCCAGGGACTACGCGGTCGACAGTTGGTACTGGGCCATCTACGCGCGCTCCGGCTACTTCGACGTCGACAAGAAGCTGTCCAAGTACACGAAGGAGGAAATGGAGAAGCTCCTCCACCTGGACGACGGCCGGAAGATCAAGGTCGACAAGATGAACCTCACCTACGAGGGCCTGGTCCCCAAGCTGCGCCGGACCCTGGGCTCCAAGGACCCTGAGACAGTCCAGCCGCACGTCCGCGCCGAATACGAGCGCATCTTCACCCGGGCCACCTGTCCCTCCTGCAAGGGTGGACGGCTCAACCAGGCCGCGCTCGGCAGCCGCATCCAGGGGAAGAACATCGCTGAGTGCTCCGCGATGCAGGTGTCTGACCTGGCGGCGTTCGTCCGGAAGATTGCCGCGCCCTCCGTGGGGCCCATGCTGGAGGCCCTGGCCCACCGGCTGGACAACCTGGTGACCATTGGCCTGGGGTACCTCAGCCTGGACCGCGAGAGCTCGACGCTGTCAGGCGGAGAGAGCCAGCGGGTGAAGATGGTGCGGCACCTGGGCTCCAGTCTCACCGACGTCACGTACATCTTCGATGAGCCCAGCGTGGGGCTCCACCCGCACGACGTGGGCCGGCTCGCGGGCCTGATGCAGCAGCTCCGCGACAAGGGCAACACCGTGCTCATCGTGGAGCACAAGCCAGACATGATTGCCATTGCGGACCATGTGGTCGACATGGGGCCCAAGGCCGGCAGCAAGGGTGGACAGGTCGTCTTCGAGGGCACCTACGAGGGGCTGCTGACCTCGGGCACCCTCACGGGCGACCACATGAAGAAGCACCAGCCGCTGAAGACCACGCCCCGAAAGCCCACGGGGCAGCTTCAAATCAAGGGTGCCCGGCTCAACAACCTCCAGGACCTGTCCGTTTCGATTCCGCGGGGTGTGCTCACGGTGGTGACGGGCGTGGCGGGCTCGGGGAAGTCGTCGCTGATTCAGGGCTGTCTGCCCAAGGCGTACCCGGAGACCCTCATCATCGACCAGAACCTGGCTCGGGGCTCGCGCCGCTCCAACACGGCCACGTACACCGGCATCCTCGACAACGTCCGCAAGGCCTTCGCCAAGGCGAACAAGGTGGACGCCGCGCTGTTCTCCGCCAACTCGAAGGGGGCCTGCCCGGACTGCAGCGGCCTGGGCGTCATCTACACGGACCTGGCGCACCTGGACCCGATGGTGACCGTCTGCGAGACATGCGAGGGCAAGCGCTTCACCGAGGAGGTGCTGGCGCACCGGCTGCGCGGCAAGTCCATCAGCGACGTCTACGAGATGGCCATCAGTGACGCGGTGGCCTTCTTCACCGAACCGGCGATCGCCAGGATTCTCCAGGGCCTGGATGACGTCGGGCTCGGCTACCTGACGTTGGGCCAGCCGCTGTCGACGCTGTCGGGCGGTGAGCGGCAGCGGTTGAAGCTCGCCGCGGAGCTGGGTCGTTCCGGGAACATCTACGTGCTCGACGAGCCCACCACGGGCTTGCACATGAACGACGTGGACACGTTGATTGGCTTGTTTGACCGGCTGGTGGATGCCGGGTCGACCGTCATCGTCATCGAGCACAACCTCGACGTCGTCTCGCGCGCGGACTGGGTCATCGACCTGGGGCCCGGGGCCGGGCACGAGGGCGGCCGGGTCATCTTCGAGGGGCTCCCTGGGAAGCTCGCCTCACACAAGGGTTCCCTGACTGGGCAGCACATGGCCCGCCGAGGCAAGGCGTAGCGGCGGGCCCGCCGGAGCGGCGCGAGACGCCTCGCGCCGCTCCTGTCACCGCGCGCGGCTCAGGCCGTCGCGGGCTCCAGCTTCCAGGGGACGAGGTTGTAGTAGTCGTCCTTGGGGTAGAGCTTGCCCTCGTCGCCGTAGAAGGCGAGCGACTTGTCCGTGCGGCGGTCGCCCTTCTCGGCTTGCCAGCGGCTGCGGATGTAGAACTCATCCGTCTTGCCCGGCACCGGGATGAACTTCCACGGGACGAGGTCCGCCACGTTGTCCCGGTGGTAGAGCTTGAGCGCGTCGCCGTAGAAGGCCAGGTGGTAGTCCAGCCGCTTGTCGCCCAGGTCCGCGCGCCAGCGGCTGCGGATGTAGTACTCGTCTGGCTTGCCCGGCACGGGAATCAACTTCCAGGGGACGAGGTCGTTCGTGTTGTCTTCCTTGTACAGCTTCACGTCCTCTCCGTAGAAGCCCAGGGACATGTTGACGCGCTTCTCGCCAGGGTCGGCCCGCCAGCGGCTGCGGAAGTAGAACTCCTTGTTCGCGAGCGCGGAGACGTCGGGGCGGGTGAAGCCCTCGGTCCGGATGTGCTTGTCGACGGCTTGCATCATCCAGTTCTTCTTCTTCTGGATGTCCGGGTCCTTGGGGAAGTAGTCGGACGTGAAGAGCTCGTACAGCGGCTTCAAGTCGAGCTGGAGCGGCTTGGGGTCCTGCCGGATGCTCTTCACCCACTCGTTGAAGTCCGTGCTGGGCGTGCCGCCCACCCACTGGACGCTGTCGATGGTCAGCCCGCTGGACTGCTTGAAGGCGGAGCTGGATGACGTGGAGGTGCTGCTCCCCGTGTTGGCGGTGGCGCCCTTGAAGGTGGCCGACGCGGAGGTCGAGATGTCGACGCCCCGCTCCACGAGCTTGGAGTACTCCTGGGCGGAGATGTGGATGCGCTGGTACATCCTCCCGCCGAAGGTGACCTCGCGGGCGTAGTGCGTTCCGAAGGTCTTGATGAACGCGGCGCAGGCGGCCTCCGACGTGAGCTTCGCCACCTCGCTGGTGAATCGGCTGCTCAGTGGCAGCTTCTTGGTGAAGTCGTCGTTGAGCTGAAGCGAGCAGTCCTCGAAGAAGCTCTGGACGAAGGTCTCAATGGTCTCGTTCGAGCCGCTCGTCTTCTCCAACTGGCGGTAGGTGGCGCTGGCGCTGAACGACACCAGCAGCGGAATGTCCAGGCCCGCGCTGACGGTGTGCTCGAAGGACTGAGAGAAGTCGAAGGAGGAGAACCACGTCTGCGTGCGGGAGGTTCGCTCGCCCCGGGACTCCGGGAGGTAGCGTGTCCCTTCGGGGATGTAGAGGCTCTTGTCCGGGGTGAGCTGGGTGCAGGACTCCGGGGCAATCTGGATGATGCTCTCCGTCGTGGCGCCGCCGCCGTCCCGGATGCGCTGGCTCAGGTCCAGCGGGTTGATTCGGATGATGTCGTAGCACCTGCCAAGGAAGTCGATGTTCTTGTAGGGAACCGTTCCCTCGAACTTGTTGAAGTCGATCTGCATTGGTTCGGCCATGCGCGGAACTCCCTGGGTGAGGTGGGGGTGGGCTTTCCTGGAGGTGGTGCCGGGCGCGACGGATACACGGGCCGTCTGGCCGCTGGAACCGGGGCTGCCCCGCGGGTCGAGGTGAACGTCGGAGCGAATGTCGGGTACCCCGCGCTGTTGAGCAGGGTTTGTCCTGGAGCGGACCGTGTCCTCGCCGCAAAGGGCGGTTGCTGCCGCTGGAGCCCTCTAGCGCGTGGCGGAGGTGGGCGCGGCGCTGAAGATGTGGGGGGCGAAGAGGGCCGCCTTCTCCGTGTTCCGCACCCAGGGCTTCTCGCCATCCAGCAGCATGACAGTCTCTTCCAGCGCGCCGCGCTCATAGGCATACGTCTGTGTAATGCGATAGCGGTCGAAGGGCGCGAAGCGGCTGAGGTCTGGACGCAGCTCCAGGACGGCTCGCCGGAACTCAATGTCGGTGTGACCCGTGCCTTCTCCCAGGGACGAGCGGACGGTGCTGGCGACGCGGCCGTCTCCTCCCGGAGTGGTGAACTCCAGCCGGAAGAACATCGTCTGCTCGCGAGGGCCCGCGCTGCCGTCGTAGTCCGGGTGGCGGCGGCGTAGGCTCTTCACCGACTCCCAGTGGTGGGCGTAGCGGCGCTGTTCGACGGTGAAGTCGTAGTCGAACTGGGGAACCCGCTTCCACGCTCCGTCTTCCAGTCGCTCCGCTTCGCCCCTGCCGACCCAGACGAGGGTGAGCACGGGCGCAGGTCCCGGCGTGGCCTCCAGGGGGAATGCGCTGGTGCGCGCGGTGCCGCAGCCCGCGACCAGCAGGGAGAACAGCCACAGCCACTTCAATCCGGGTTGCGTCATCGTCGTCTCGTGGGAGGAGGGCGCCAGTCGCGCCTATGAGCGGAAGGCTCTCCGGACACAGTGCTCGGGAGTGGGATGGACAACAATCCAGCGGATATCCAAAACACTGTTGTAGAAGCGCAACAATGGACCTGAACCACCTCGCCATCTTCCAGGCCGTCGCGGAGACGCAGAGCTTCACGAAGGCGGCCGTGCGGTTGGGGCTCGACAAGTCGAAGGTCAGCCGCGCGCTGCGGGCGCTGGAGGCCAGCTTCGGCGCGGCATTGCTTTCACGGACGACGCGCATGGTGCGGCTGACGCCGGAGGGGCAGTCCTTGTTGAGCCAGGTGGCGCCGCTGCTCTCGGGGCTCAGGGACGTGGTGGCACGGACGCCCCAGGGGCCTGGCGCTCCCAGCGGAGAAGTCACCCTCACCGCGCCGCCGGACGTGGGGCGCGCGCTGCTGGCGCCCGTCCTGGCCGGGTTCCGGCTTCGCTTCCCGTCGGTGCGGGTGCGCGTGGTGCTGACGTACGACGTGGTGGATCTGCTGGGGGAGGGCATGGACCTGGCCCTGCGGGTAGGCAGGCCCGGCTCGGGGACCTTCGTCGCGCGAAAGGTGATGGACCTGGAGGCGGGTTTCTTCGCGGCGCCTCGCTATCTGGAGCGCAGGGGGCAGCCGGCGTCACCGACGGAGCTCGCGCGCCATGAGGGCCTGTGGCCCGCTCCGCCCAGGGGCAAGCGCCCGTTCTGGACGGGGTCAGGGCAGCCGCCTCGCGCCGCCTCCCTGGCGTGTTCCGACTTTGGCTTCCTGCTGGACGTGGCGCGGGCGGGAGGGGGCGTGGCCTTGCTGCCCACCTTTCTCGCGGCGCGGGACGTGGCAGTGGGGGCGCTGGTGCGCGTCCTGCCGGAGGTGGCCCTCCGCGACGCGCCGCTCTTCCTCGTCTCCCGGCCCGGCAAGCCCGTGCCGCCGCGTGTCCAGGCGCTCAAGGCGTATTTGATGGAGACGCTTGGACAGGCGTGAGTCATCAGCAAGGGCTTGCGCAGGACCTGGACGTTCTGGCCGCGCGGGGGGCCAGCGGATGACTGGCGCTACATCAGCTCCAGCCGGAACGGCTGGCAGTCGTTGTTCGCCCAGACCCACTGCTGGAGCCGTGCGCCTCATCATCGCCGTCGCACTTGAAGTCACCGGTGTCTGGGATGGCCGTCGCTACCTTGACATGTCTCTGCTGAAATCAACCCCTGACACTTCCGCTGCATGACGCCGCCGAGGAGCCTTCCTCCCCCGAACCCCCTCCGAACCAACTACACAGGATTCGGGACTTGACCGTATGTGAAGGACTGGCCCCCCACCGCACCTTGAAGGTCCGCGAGGCACCATCATTGGAGTTGAGCGCAATCAGCGCCAGCGAGCCGTCCGGGTTGCGGAAGGCCACCGTTTTGAGCTCGTTGTTGCCCAGCGTCGTGGCGCCAATGCGCACCGCGCCGCCGCGCACCACCTTGGCCAGGTGCCCCCAGGCGTAGAACTCCTCGTTGCGCGTATAGGTGCCCGCGCCGTTGTTCACGGTGAGCATGCCCCGGCAGTCCGGGCAGCCACCCACGCGAGGACCATGGCTCGGGTCCAACGCGAGGTTCCAGTACAGCGAGCTGCGCGCGTGGTGGCGCAAAGGGTCGAAGAGGTTGTTCTGGAGCGCCCACTCCAGGTTCCCCGCGGCATTCGTCGACCAGGCGCCGCCAGTGCACTCCGTGAAGTGGACCTCCTTGTTGGGATAGGCGTTCTGGAAGGTGCTCTGGACGCTGTAGCTGCCGTCGGGGCTCTCGTAGCAGTGGTAGGCGACGCCCGCGACGGCGGACTGGGCCTGACCGTTGTTGAAGCGCATGACCTCGAGCGGATAGCCGGCGGGACCGCCATGGTCGTACCAGTTGTGGTCCCACGCGATGATCTTCACCGCGCCGAAGCCCGCCGTGTTCATCGCCGGGCGCAAGTGGTGGGCCGCGAAGTGGGTTGAGCCGCCGCGCCTGCTGAAGAAGCGGGATGATGTACGGCGCGTCGTGCGCGACGGAGAAGTCATTCAAGTCACAGCACGTGTCGTCGTAGGTGTAATGGTTGCGCGCGAAGTCCGATGAGCCCATCGGCAGGCGCAACATGCTCTGTCCCGTGCCAGCGCTCACGCGGAACAGGTCATTCATGATGGCGTTGCGATGGGGCGAGTTGAAGATGAGCCACGCCGACGCATCCGTGAGCGCGCCACCAAACCCGTCAATGGTTTGATAGCTGAGCGCCGGGTTTGACGTCGATGGCTGTCGCCGCCCCGGTGTCGGGGCCGAAGGTCTGGTTCGGCTCGGCGTTGAGCCGCTTCACCAGCGCGCTCCCCGACGTCGTCGTCAACCAGACCTGGACGGACTCGTTGGCGGCGAGGGCAGGGGCGGCGCAGAGCGCGGTACACAGCAAGGCTTTGAAACGCATGAGGCACTCCAGGAATCGTGGAAACGGCCTGCCTTTAATTGCAGACTATTCATGGAGTGCAGCTCTTGCGGCAATGGACGTCTACCGGCGGCGGCGCTGCTGCATCGCCCGGCGAGCCGCGGCCCGGGCCTCACCGCGCGCCGCGACTTCCTTGAGCGCCTCTTCCTCGCCGCTGTCGCCCGACAGGAACCCGGAGAGGGCGCGGATGGTGGGGTAGCGGAAGAGGTCCACCAGCGTGAGGGGCTTCTCCACCTGGGCCTTGAGCTTCTCCAGCACCTGCACCATCAGCAGCGAGTGGCCGCCCAGGTCGACGAACTTGTCCTCCACGCCGACCTTGTCGAGCTTGAGCACGTCCTGCCAGATGCCGGCAATCAGCGCCTCCGTCTCGCCTTCCGGCCGGACCAGCTCCCCGCGCGCCTGCGCCTGCTCCGGGGGCGGCAGGGCCTTGCGGTCCACCTTCTTGTTTGGCGTCTGCGGGAAGGTGCTCAGCGTCACGAAGGCTTGCGGCACCATGTACTCGGGCAGGCGCGTGCGCAGGAACTCGCGCAGCGCGTCCGCCGCGGGCGGCTCACCCGGCTTCGCGATGAGGTAGGCCACCAGCCGCTTGTCGCCCGGAATGTCCTCGCGGACGATGACGACCGTCTCCCGTACCGCCGGGTGTTCACCCAGCCGGGACTCGATTTCGCCCAGCTCGATGCGGAAGCCGCGCACCTTCACCTGGTGGTCCAGGCGGCCGATGAACTCCACCAGTCCGTCCTGCCGCCACCGCGCGGCATCGCCGGTGCGGTACATCCGCGCGCCCGGCTGGGAGGAGAACGGGTCCGGCACGAAGCGCTCGCGGTCCAGCTCCGGACGGTGGTGATAGCCCCGCACCACGCCCGCGCCGCCGATGTACAGCTCACCGGCCGCGCCAATGGGCAGCGGACGCTGCTGCGCGTCCAGGATGTAGAGCTGCGTGTTCGCGATGGGCGTGCCGATGGGGACGCCTTCGCCCACGTCCTTCACCGGGTGGGTGGAGGACCAGATGGTCGTCTCGGTGGGGCCGTACATGTTGATGACGTCGCCGGACACCGTCTCGGAGAGCTGGCGCGCCAGCGGGACGGGGAAGGCCTCGCCGCCCACCATCATCTTCTTCATCCGCTTGAGGCCCTCGCGCGAGCGGTCCTCGGCCAGCAGCATGCTCGCCTGGGACGGCGTGCACTGGAGGTGCGTCACGGCGTGGCGCTCCAACAGCGCGGGGATGGAGCCGTCGAGCTCGGGCTCGGCGCCCGGCTGGCCCACGCCGGCGTTGGCGCGCTGGCGCACCTCGGCCAGCAGCGGCAGGTGCTTCATTACCAGCTCCGTGGGCACACCGAAGTCCACGAGGCAGGCAATCTCGTCCACGTCCAGGCCCTTGAGCCGGTCCACGAGCGCGACGCACGCGTCCACGCCGCCGAACAGGCCCGACGACTGGAAGTACCGCTCGAAGGAGAAGTCGAGCAGCGCGTCCAGCTCCTCGGCGGACAGGTGGTCGGTGCCGAAGTTGCCGTTGGCCAGCGTCGTCTGCGCCTTGAAGGCGGGGAAGCTCCAGGCCGCCTCCTTGATGAGGCCCACTGACGACTTGAGGTACGACTTCATCGGCTCGCGGACGACCTCCTTCACGGAGGCCTCGGAGTCACCGACGAAGGTGTGCAGCATCAGCGACACGGTGCCCTTGCCAGGGTGGCCGGCCTTGGTCCACGTCTCCCGGTAGAGGGCAATCTTCTGCGCCACCTCTTCCACCGACTGGCCCAGCAGGTGGGTGAGGACGTGGCAGCCCGCGCGCGCCGCTTCCTCGAACGTCTCCGGGTTGCCCGCGGTGGTGACCCAGATGGGCAGCTCCTTCTGCACCGGGCGGGGCAGGGTGCGCAGCTTCACGGTGTGGCCCGTGCCGCTCTTCGTCTCCAGCGCCTCGCCGCGCCACAGCCGGCGCACGTCCTCAATCTGCTGGAACATGATTCGCTTGCGGTCCGGGAAGGTCTCCGGACGCAGCGCGAAGTCGTTGGGCTGCCAGCCCGCGGCGAACGAAATGCCCACGCGGCCGTGGGAGATGTTGTCCACCACGGACCAGTCCTCGGCGATGCGCAGCGTGGGGTGCAGCGGCGACACGAGGCTGCCCGCGCGGAGTTGCACGTTGCGCGTCACCGCCGCCAGCGCGGCCGACGTCACGGCCGGGTTGGGGAAGAGCCCGCCGAACGCGTGGAAGTGCCGCTCCGGCGTCCACACGGCGCAGAAGCCGTTCGTATCCGCGAAGCGCGCGCTCTCCATGAGCAAGTCGTAGCGGCCCTCCGGGCGCTCGCCTTCGTCGCTGGAGAAGTAGAAGAGGCTGAACGCCATGGCGCGCGAGGCGTGCTTGCCGGCCTGCGCCGCGTCGTGCCGCTCCGCGTGCAGCACCACCGTGAAGCCGCGGGTGAGTGTCCAGAGCAGCTCCAGCACGGAGATGTCGAAGTTGAGGCTCGTCACCGCCAGCCAGGTGCCGCGCTCGGTGCCCAGGCGCTCGTCCATGCCGACGCCGAAGTTCACGACGTTGCGGTGCTCAATCATCACCCCCTTGGGCTTGCCCGTGCTGCCGGAGGTGTAGATGACGTAGGCCAGGCTGTCCGGCGTGGCCGGCGGCGTCTGGGCCTCCGGCGCGGCGGCGATGCGCTCCCACTGCTGGTCCACCGCGAGCACGGCCTTCGCCGCGGACGGCACGCCCGGCAGCAGCCGCTCCTGGGTGAGCACCAGGTGGCAGCCCGCGTCCTCCACCATGAAGGCGATGCGCTCCGGGGGATAGGCCGGGTCCAACGGCACGTAGCAGCCGCCCGCTTTGTGCGTGGCCAGCACGCCCACCATCATCTCCAGCGAGCGCTCCATGAAGATGCCCACGCGCACGTCGCGGCCCACGCCCGCGCCGCGCAGGTGCCGCGCGAGCACCTCGGCGCGCGCGTCCAGCTCTCGGTACGTCAGCGAGGCGCCCCGGCAGATGAGGGCGGTGTCGTCCGGCGTGCGCCGCGCCTGGGCCTGGAAGAGCGAGGCCAGGGTGGCGTCGCGGGGGAAGTCCCGCCGCGTGTCGTTCCAGCGGGCCAGCAGCTGGCGCTCCTCCGCGCCCAGCAGGTCATGCTCGCCCACCGCCTTGCCCGGCGCGTCTCGGAGCGAGGCGAGGAACGCGGTGAGCTGCCGCGCCACGTCGTCCACGCGGGCCTGGTCCACGCGCGTGGCGTCGAAGTGCAGGTGGGCGTGGCGGCCCTGGGCGTCCACGTCAACGACGAGCGCCGCGCCCCCCACGCTGGGGTTCGTCGCGCCGAGGCGCAGCGCGACGGGATACGCCACCTCACCCGCGTGGCGCTGGAGGTTGGAGAGCTGGGCGGAGCGACCCAGGACGTCCCGGGCGAGCACGCCCTTGTCGCGCAGCTGCGTCAGCGCCTTGCGGAAGGCGCCCGCGGCCTGCTCCGGCGCGTCCTTCATCGGCAGCTCGATGCGCAGCGGGAGCTGCGAGGCGAAGAAGCCCTCCACGCCTTCGATGCGGGCGCGCGTGGACGCATCCGCGTAGCCGACGTCGAAGCGGGGCTCGGGAGACAGGCGCGCCAGGAAGGCCACGGCGGTGAAGAGCAGCCGCTCCTCGGGAGGCAGGTCCGTGACCCAGCCCGGGGCAAGGTCACTGGCCTCGAACTTCAGCGTGTGCGTCCCCACGTCCTTGGAGCTGCCGCCCAGGAAGGACAGGTCCGGTGGCGCGAGCGTCTCCAGGCGACGGAGGAAGAACGCCTCCGCCTTGCCCGCCTGCGTGCCCACCTCGGTCAGCCGGGCGCGCAGCTCCGGCGAGGTCGCGGGCAGGACGTCACCCCTGGCGAGCATGCGCGCCCCGAGCACGTCGGCCCACGACAGCGGCGCGCCGCACAGGCCCTTGGGGCCCTTCAGCGTGAGGTCTCCTCCTTGGAGCGCCACTGTCAGCGCGTCACCCTCGATGTCGAGCACCGTGCCCGGGGCTGCCTCGGAGGCCGGCTCGGCGCGGCGGGCCTCGGAGAGCGCGATGGGCCCGTTGCCCAGCCACACCTTCGCGAAGGACAGCGGGTTGGGGTAGCCGCCGTAGTCGAGCGCCGACACCAGCGCGTGCGCCACGTCCACGTCACCGTGGAGGTCGAGCACGCCCGCGGCCTCCGGGCGCCGCGCGAGGCCGAAGTAGCTGCGCTGCGCGAAGTCCTGCGCCCTCGCTTCGGACGTGCCCGCGACCAGCTCCTCCGCGAGCTCCGCGAAGGTCTCCATGCCCAGCGTGTAGCAGCGGGCGTTGAGGCTGAAGGCCGTCTCGCCGGGGGCGATGTCGAAGAGGCGCTGCTTGAGGATGCGGCCCTCGTCCGCGCCCGTCGTCATCTCGTGCCAGGTGACGCCGTGCTGGGGCTCGCGGTTCAGCAGCGCCCACGAGGTGACGTTGAGGCCGGCGTAGCGGGGCAGCGGGCCGTCATGGAAGTTGATGGCCATGCGCCGGGGCAGGCGCAGGACTTCGTCCTTCACCATGCTCAGGTTGACGATGCTGAAGAGCCAGTCGAAGGGCGCCTGGGACAGGAAGTGCAGCACCTGCTCGCCGGGCGGCACGTGCGGGACACCCTGCGCCTCCGCCCACTGCTGGAGCGCGGGCTCGCGCGTGACGAGCCCGAGAATCCGGACGCCGCGCTCGGTGAGCGCCTGCGCGCAGGGGACGACGAGGGTGCCCTCGCCGATGATGAAACAACTGGGCGACTCCGGAGCCGGGCTCATTCAGTACCTCCTGGGGTGCTGCGATTCGGGTGTCCCCCGCTCACAAGCCCAGGCCTTGCCGGGCATCCGCGAGCGCGGGGAAATGCTTCAAAAGGTCGGCGTGCCCGATACCAGGGTACGTCTTGAGGGGGACGCGAAGCCCGCGGCTGACGCGCTCGCCCTGGACGGGAGGCAGCGCGCTGTCGGCGCCTCCATGCAGCACGAGCGCGGGCGGGAGTCGCTCGGGTTGCAGCAGCGGCTGGTTGTCATACCGGTGCCGCCCGATGAGGCTGCCCATGAGCCCCGTGCGCCCCACCTTCATCACATGGAACGGCGCGAACAGCACCAGCCTCCGAGCGGGCGTGTCCCGCGCATGAAGCGCGTGGGCCGCCGCGAGCGCCGACATGGTCCCCATGGAGAAGCCCACGAGGTGGAGGCCCTCCGCCGCGGCAGGATGCGTCTCCGTCAGCCAGCGCATGGCGCTCGCGGCGCTGTCACGGAGTGCTTCGGGGGAGGGCTTGCCTGGCGAGCCGTCGAACCCGGGAGGCGCGATGGCGGCAAGCCCGAGCCCGCGGCTTTCATCCAGCGCGAGCAGGACGGACTTCGCCTCCGCGAGGTACCCCGGCGTGTTGCCACCGAAGTAGACCAGCCACCGCGTCTCACCCGCGGCGGGAGGCCGCGTCAGCGCCACGAGCCCTGGCGGTTCATCAGGGCCCGTCACCGTCCAGCCCTCCGAGGCCAGCTCCGCCCGCGCCTGCGTCGACAGCGGCGCGCCCGTGTACGGGAACGGGAGCTCCGCGTCGTCTCGAGACAGTCCCAGCATGAGGATTCCCACCGCCAGCACGCCGATGGTGACCAGCGGGAAGCGCTGGTTCACTTTGAAGCGCACCGCTCTCACTTCGTTCCCACCCGGCGCGCCTCGTCACGCGCGCCGCGCTGTGCGGTGTCCAGGGCCTCGCGGAGCAGCCGCCCCAGGACGTGGACGTTGGGCTCGCGCACCAGGCTGTCATGGTCGCCCGGCACCTCGCGGATGTTCAGCGCAGGCACCAGGGGTTCCCAGCCGAGGCTGGTCCCCATGTGGGCGTAGATGGCGTGAATCTCCTGCGCGCGGAACAGCGTCACGGGGCCGGCATAGGGGCTGGGGACGTAGCGGCTGGCCAGGGCCTGGAAGCGCTCGGTGAGCTGGAGGTTGCGCAGCTCGATGGGCAGCGCTTCGCCTCGCTGCTCGTACCAGCGCAGCTTGAGCTGGCTCACCAGCCGGGTGCCGTCGCGCTCCACCTTGGTGCGCAGCTTCCGGCTGACATAGCGGGCCGCGCCCTCCCGGCGCAGCTCTCGCAGGCGCTCATGGAGGGACTGGCGCCGCTCCTGGGTGGACGGGTGGAAGGTGTCCAGGAACGCGAGCAGCGCCACCGGCTCGCCCAGCGCGTGCAGCCGCTGCGCCATTTCGTAGGCGACCACGCCGCCGCCGGAGTAGCCGCCGAGCAGGTAGGGCCCGTGGGGCTGCACCTGGCGGATGCCCTCCAGGTAGATGGACGCCATCTCCTCGATGCTGTCGGCCGGAGGCAGCTTGCCGTCCACGCCGCGCGCCTGGAGCCCGTAGAAGGGCTGCTCCTTGCCGAGCGTCTGCGCCAGCTCGCGGAAGTTGAGGACGTTGCCGCCCGCGCCGTGCACGCAGAAGAAGGGCAGGTCCTTGCCGCCCTTCTGGATGGTGACCAGCGGAGACCAGCTCCTCGGCGCCGCCTTGACGCCCGGGGCCTGCGCGGCTGACGCCGCGTCACCCGGAGCGGCGTCCGGCGTGAAGGGAATCCCGGCGGCCTCACGCACCAGCGCGGCGCACTGCTCCAGCGTGGGGGCCTCGAACAGGGTGGCCAGCGTCAGGTCCGCGCCCAGCGTCTTCTTGATGCGCGCGAACAGGCGCACCGCGATGAGCGAGTGTCCGCCCAGCTCGAAGAAGTTGTCCTTGAGCCCCACCTTCGGCGCGCCGAGCAACTGCTGCCACAGCTCCGCCAGCTTGCGCTCCACGTCATCGCGTGGGGCGTCCACCGCCGCCACACCGGATGGCGCGCCTGCCTGGGCCGTGGCCACGGCCGCCGCGGGCTTCGCCTCCTGCTTCGGGCGCATGCGGGCCGCGAGGGCGTGCAGGTCCATGGAGCTGACGAAGAGCGCGGGCGTGTCCTCGAGGGCCAGCGCGCGCAGGAAGGCGTCCTGACCTTCCGCCGGCTTGATGCCCAGGGGCAGCCAGCTCTCCAGCAGTGAGCCCTTCTTCTGCGGCGAGCGGCCGAAGCGCCGCGCCTCGACGGACGCGACGAAGTAGCCCTCGATGGCGCAGAAGACCTTCCCGTCCGCGTCGCTGAGCGTGACGTCGAGCAGCGCGCCGCGGCCTTCATCCTGGCGCACGCGGACGTGGCTCAGCGCCACCTCGGGCCAGGGCCCCCAGACCTGGAGCTGCCGGTAGGAGACGGGCACGTGCAGCTTCCCCGGCTGTCCCGCGTCGGGGAGCAGGGAGAAGGCGAAGCCGGAGGCGATGTCCAGCAGCCCCGGCGGAATCCCGTACGTCGACAGGTCCTCGCGGTAGGCGCCGGGCAGCTCCAGCCGGCCCAGGGCCTCGGCCGCGCCGAAGCCCGCGCCGCGCAGCACCTTCCAGCGCGGACCGAACGCGATGAGCGCGTCCTGCGGCAGGGTCTGCTCGCCCTCGCCGAAGGTCAACGGCCGCTCACCGCAGCGAGCCTTCGCCGCGGACACGTCCAGCGCGGCGGGGCGCTGGCCCGTGGCCTGGTGGAGCCGCGCGGTGGCGTGCTCTGTCCACGCGTTGCCGGCCGCGCGGCTGCGCACGCGGAAGGTGAAGCCGTCGCCCTCCGGCGCCAGCCCGATCTCCACTTCCCGCACCTCTCCGTCCGGAACGTCCAGCGGCGACACCAGCGAGAGCTGAGACAGCTCCAGCGGCTCGCCAGGACGCGCCAGGGTCCAGGCGGCGCGGGCCAGCTCGACGTAGGCCGTGCCAGGGAGGACGGGGCCTCCGCCGCGCATGCGGTGCTCGTCCAGCACCCAGTGGGCCTTCGCGTCGTAGATGGCGCGGTAGACGTGGTGTCCTTCGGGCGCCTCCACGCGCCGCTGGAGCAGCGGGTGACTGACGGACTCGCCGGGCGGCAACTGCGGCGCGAGCTGCGCCGCGGCCATGCCGACCTCCTGCCAGACGCCCCAGCCCAGCGCGAGCGCGCGCTTCGCGACGCCCAGGGCCTTCAGCCGCGAGGCCTGGGCAACCAGGTACGCGTTGGCGGCGACGTAGTCCACCTGTCCCGGGGGCCCGAGCCACGCGCTCGTCGACGCGAAGCTGACGAAGAAGTCCAGGGCCGCGCCTTGCAGCACCTCTTCCAGCGCGAGCGCCCCCAGCGCCTTGGGCGCGAGCACCCGCAGGGCCGAGTCGCGCGTCTTCGCCTCCAGCGGCCCGTCCTCGAGCGTGCCCGCCGCGTGCACCACGCCATGCAAGGCGCCGAAGCGCTCCCGCGTCTGGGCGATGGCCGCGCGCAGCTGGCCGGCGTCGGTGATGTCCGCCTTGAGCAGCAGCACCTGCGCGCCGAGGCTCTCCAGCGTGCGCTGAAGCTCCGCGTGCGACGCACTGGCCGCCGACCGGGACACCAGCGCGAGCCGGGCCTTCACCTTGCGCGCGAAGAGCTCGGCGAGCGTGCGGCCGATGCCGCCCAGGCCGCCGGTGATGAGGTAGACGCCCTGCTCACGCAGCGGCGTCGGGCCCTCGTCCAGCGCCGTCCGCTCCATCACCTGCACCAGTCGGCGTCGACCGCGCAGCGCGACGGGCGCCTCGACGTCCGGGCGCAGCAGCTCGTCCGCGAGCTCCCGCGCCTGGCCCATCACGTTGACCACCAGTTGCAGGTCCACCACGCGGGCCTTGAGCTCGGGGAGCTCCTTGGGCCCCACGAGCAGCGGGCCGAAGCTGAGCGCCTGCTCGGGGCACATGGCGTGCCCCTCGGCGGGCAGGGCCTCCTGGGTCACCCGCATGTAGCGCAGGTCCGGGGGCAGCGATTCAGCGGTCAGGGACTGCATCAGCGCCAGCGGCGTCAGGAAGTTGCGCGACACCGCGCGTTCCCAGTCGAGCGGGACCAGGTCCCGGGCGGTGACGTCCACGATGCGAGGCGGCACGCGCCCCTCGGCGCCCAGCGCGTCCCAGAGCGCCTCCCAGTCCTCGCGCGCATCGAACCGCAGGTTGAAGTGCCCTTCGTCCACGCGGCCGAAGGCGTCGCCCGGCAGCGCGCGCAGCACCTGGGCGCCGCGCGCCGCCAGCTCGCGCGCCAGCTCGCTGATGAGCAGGTGCTGCTCGCCCACGAGGAGCCAGCGCTCGTTCTCCGCCGGAGCCTCGGGCGCCGCGCCGGCCTGCTCGCGGAAGCGCGGCGCGTAGCCCCAGCGCGACACGTTCTCTTCACGCACCAGCGGGCGCTCACCCTCGCGCCGCGCCATGAAGGTGCCGCTGCCCGGCTCCACCCAGTGGCGCTCGCGCTCGAAGGCATACGTGGGCAGCGCCACGCGGCGCCGCTGCTGGCCGTCGAAGAGCGCCGCGGCGTCCAGGTCCACGCCCGCGGCCCAGAGGCGGCCGAGCGCGAGCTGGAAGAACGCCAGGTCCGCCACGGTGTCGTTGGGGTGCCGCAGCGACGGCACCAGCTGCTCGGCCTTCGGCTTCTCCACCTGGGCGCGCAGGAGCTGCGTCAGCGTCTGGCCGGGGCCGACCTCCAGGTAGACGCGCGCCTTGTCCGCCAGGAGCACGCCCGCGCCCTCGGCGAAGCGCACCGGCTGGCGCAGGTGCCGCACCCAGTAGTCGGGCGAGGTGGCCTCCTCCGGCGTCACCCACGCCCCGGTGACGTTGGAGATCCACGGGCCGGTGGGCTTGGAGAAGCGCACCGTGCCCAGGAACTCACGGAAGGGCGCGAGGATGGGCTCCAGCATGCGCGAGTGCGCGGCCACGCGGATGTGCAGCCGCCGCGCCTCCACCTCGCGCGCCTTGAGCTGGGCCTCCAGCGCCTCGATGGCGGCCACTTCTCCGGAGACCAGGCACAGCCCCGGCGCGTTGTGCGCGCCCAGGTCCAGGCCCTCGCCCAAGAGCGGCTTCAGCTCCGCCTCGGGCAGCTCCACGCTGAGCATCGCGCCCGCGGGGAGCTGGTCGAAGAGGCGGCCACGGCAGGCGACGATGCCCAGCGCGTCCTTCACCGAGAACACGCCGTTGAGCTGGGCGCAGGCGTACTCGCCCATGCTGTGGCCCATGCAGGCCTGCGGCGTCAGCCCCCGCGCCTTCCACAGCGCGGCGAGCGACAGCTCCACGGACAGCAGCGCCGGCAGCGCGTACGTGGCCTGCTCCAGCCGGGCGCGGGCCTCCTGCTCGGCGCCGGCCTCCGGGAAGAGCAGGGGACGCAGCTTCAGCGACTGGTGCTGTTCGAGCAGCGACAGGCACTCATCCAGCGCGCGGCGGAACACGGGCTCCTGCTCGTAGAGGCCCTTCGCCATGCCCGGGTACTGCGCGCCGCCGCCCGGGAAGAGGAAGACGACGGCGCGGCCCTCCGCCTCCGTCTGCGCCTGGGCCGTCCGCGCGGCCTCCGGCTGCGACAGCAGGCGCACGGCCTCCTCGCGGGACGACGCCACCACGGCGCGGCGGTGCGCGAAGCGGCGCCGGCCCGCGAGCAGCGTGTAGGAGGTGTCACCCAGGTTGGGCGCGTCTGCTTCACCCAGCCGCGTGGCCAGCCGCTGGGCGGCGCGCTCCAGGGCGGCGGGGGTGCGCGCGGACAGCCACAGCGTCTCGAAGGGGCGCGCGGCGGACGTCCGCGGCTGCGCGGGCGCCTCCTCCAGGATGACGTGCGCGTTGGTGCCGCCCACGCCCAGCGAGTTCACCGCCGCCCGGCGCGGACGGCCCTTGGCCAGGGCCCAGTCGCGCAGCGTGGCGTTCACGCTGAAGGGCGAGCGCGCGAAGTCGATTTGAGGGTTGGGCTTCTCGAAGTGCAGCGTGGGCGCCATCTGCTTGTGGCGCAGCATCTGGACGACCTTGACGAAGCTGGCCACGCCCGCGGCCGTGTCCAGGTGTCCGATGTTCGTCTTCACCGAGCCGATGCGGCAGAACCCGCTCTTCTGCGTCTGCGTGCGGAAGGCCTGGGTGAGGGCGGTGATTTCAATCGGGTCGCCCACCGGCGTGCCGGTGCCGTGGCACTCGATGTAGTCGATGGAGTCGGCGCTGATGCCGGAGACGTTGAGCGCCTCCACGACGGCGTCCGCCTGCCCGTCCACGGACGGCGCCAGGTAGCCCACCTTGCGCGCGCCGTCGTTGTTCACCGCGCTGCCCTTCACCACCGCGTAGATGGTGTCCCCATCCGCCAGCGCGTCCTCCAGCCGGCGCAGCACGACGACGCCCGCGCCGCTGCCGAAGAGCGTGCCCTGCGAGCGGTGGTCGAACGCGCGGCAGTGCCCGTCCGGTGAGAGGATCTCTCCCTCCTGGTACAGGTAGCCGCGGTAGTGAGGCAGCTCCAGCGTGACGCCGCCCGCCAGCGCCAGGTCGCACTCGCGCGCCAGCAGGCTCTGGCAGGCGGAGTGGATGGCGACGAGCGACGTGGAGCACGCCGTCTGCACGTTGAGGCTGGGCCCGCGCAGGTCCAGGCAGTACGACACGCGCGTGGTAAGGAAGTCCTTGTCGTTGCCCGTGTGCCGCACCAGGAACAGGCCCACCTGCTCCATCAACTGCGGGTTGGTGAAGAGGTTGTAGGGCATGTACGCGTTCATGCCCGAGCCGCCGAACACGCCCACGGGCCCCTTGAAGCGCTCCGGCGGGTGGCCGCTGTGCTCCAGCGCTTCCCAGCACACCTCCAGGAAGTGGCGGTGCTGCGGGTCCATGAGGGACGCCTCGCGCGCGCTGAAGCCAAAGAAGCCCGCGTCGAAGTCCTCCAGGCCCTCGTACACCATGCCCGACTTCACGTAGTTCGGGTCCTGGAGCAGCGCTGGGTCCACGCCCGCGCTCAGGAGCTGCGCGTCACTGAACCGCGTGACGGACTCGACGCCGTCGCGCACGCGGCGCCAGAACGTGTCCACATCCCGCGCCCCAGGCAGTCGCGCGGCCATCCCCACCACCGCGATGTCTGGTGACTCCGACAGCCCTTCAACGTCTTCCGTCATGACAGTAGCCCTGCAAAGTACCGCTTCCAGCAGTTCAAATCAGCACAGGATGAGGCGGGTCTAACCTGCCCCAGCTTTGGAACCGGATCACCGAGCTCTGTCACGGCATCCCCCCGCTGCGTCCAGCCTACTCGTGTGTGGCGTTGAGCCCGAATATCTGGCGCAGCCGCCCGAGTATACGGCCGACCTCGGCGGGGATGGCGTCGTGGCTCGCTCCTCGCGCTTCGGCCACGGCCCGAAGCTGGGTCCGCCGCTGGGCGAGCATGGAGGAGAGCTGCCGGGCCAGTCCGGGGGACTCCTCGAAGAGGCGGGCGAAGGTGGGCCGGTCTATTTCGAGGAGCAACGAGTCCTCCACCGCCACCACCGTGGCCGACCGCCGCTCTCCCGTCAGCAGGCACATCTCTCCAAAGTAGCTGCCTCGGCCCAGGCGCGTGACCTCCGACTGGGACTTCCCCGTGCGCACGCTCACCTCGCCGGATGCGAGCACGTAGAAGGTCCGGCCCTCGTCGCCCTCCTGGATGATGCGCTCGCCGGCACCGAAGCGGCGCACCAGCGACTCCTGGCGCAGCCGGTCCAGCTCCTCCGTGTCCAGCGTCTGGAAGAGGTCCACCGCGCCCAGGAGGCCGCGGATGGTGTCCTCGGACAGCTCCGTGCGCGCCGACTCCTGCCGCACGTGGACGGTGCGCTGGGCGTAGGGAATCTCGATGTTCTCCCGGCGCAGCCGGTACCACAGGCGGGAGTGGAGGTCCTCCTTCACCGCGTCGGACTGGCCGTACTCGGCGATGAAGAAGCGCACCATGTAGCGGATGGCGGAGTCCTCGTAGCCCAGCGTCCGCGTGATGGGGGGCGGCTCCGGGAGGATGAGGGGCGTCTCCCGCATCGTCTCCAGCAGCGCGTGCTTGACCTGGTTGGGCGGGGCGTCCCGTGACAGGCGGAACTCCACGTCGATGCCGACGGGGTCCAGGTCCTGGGTGAAGTTGAGGACCAGCTCCTTGGCCACCATGCTGTTGGGCAGCGTGATGACCTCGCGGCGGAAGTTGGACAGGCGGATGGAGCGCCAGCCGATGAAGACCACGCGCCCGGCGTGCGTGCCAATGCGGATGAAGTGGCCGACCTCGAAGGGGCGGTCCAACTGCAGGGACAGGCCCGCGAAGAGGTTGCCCAGCGTCTCCTGGAGCGCCAGACCGATGACCACCGACAGCACCGCGGACGTGGCCACCAGGCCCGCCAGGTCCACGTTGAACTCGGTGCGCAGCAGCGGCAGCACCGCCAGTGGGTACAGCGTGAAGTCGATGACGTTGCGCAGGATTTTCGGCGTGCCCACCGCTGGCGCGCGCAGCCGGATCAGCTTCAGCGCCAGGGCCACGCTGGCGCGGATGCCACCAAAGGTGAACATCAGCATCCAGCCGACCTGGAGCGCCTTCTTCATTCCCTCCGGCGCCGTCGTGGGCAGGGCCCACGTGGCCAGCCGGAGCACGATGAACGCGATGAGGAGCCGGACGGCGCTCTTCAGGTCCTGCCGCAGGTCGGCGTCATGGGAGGCGGCGCGCACCCCCATCAGCACGACGACGAGCAGCGCACCCACGGCCAGGGACAGGTTGCTCTGAAGGAAGGGCAGCAAGGCGGGTGGAATGTCTCCCGCCATCTCCACGGGGGTCAAGGCGGCCGTTGACGCGTGCCGCGCGAGCGGGGATACACGCGCCATGACGCTCGCAACGGTACTGGGACAGCCTCGCGCGGTGGACGCCCTCCAGGCGGCCTTGCGCAGCGGCGCGGTCCACCACGCGTACCTCTTCGCCGGGCCGGAGGGGGTGGGCAAGGAGCTGGCGGCCGTCGGGCTGGCCCAGGCCCTCACGTGCCCCGAGCAGCCAGACGTGGGCTGCGGCGCCTGTGAGAGCTGCCAGCGGGTGGCGCGGGGCCTCCACCCGGACGTCACCTGGGTGATGCCGGACGATGAGCGGGTGTCCCGAGGGCTGGCGGGCCGGTCCGACTTCACCGGGACGCCCAGCCGGGAGCTGCGCGTGGAGCAGGTGCGCCAGCTCCAGGAGCGCATCGCCCTGCGTGGCCTGGAGTCGCGCCGCAAGGTGGCGCTCATCGTCTCCGCCCAGACGATGAACGTGCAGGCGCAGAACGCGTTCCTCAAGACGCTGGAGGAGCCGCCCTCGGACACCACCCTCATCCTGGTGGCCAGCGCCATGGACCGGCTGCTGCCCACCATCCGCAGCCGGTGCGGCAAGGTGCACTTCGGCCCGCTGCCGGTGGACCTGGTGGCCCAGCGCGTGGCCGAGGCGCGGAAGCTGGACGCGGAGACGGCCAAGCTCGCGGCCGTCATGGCGGGCGGCAGCCTGGGCCGGGCCATGGCGCTGGACGTGGCGGCGCTGTCGCGGCGCAAGGACATCGTCACCGCCTTCGAGGCCCTGCGCGGCGAGGACGCCGTCGGCCTGCTGCGCTTCGCGGAGGCCCATGGCGGCTCGCGCGAGGAGGCGGAGAGCACCCTGGAGCTGCTGGCGCTGTGGACGCGCGACGTGGCGCTGGTGAAGGCGGGCCTGGAGTCGGGGCTGGCCAACCGCGACCTGGTGGAGCTGGCCCGGCAGGTCGCCGGCCGCACGTCTGACATCCTCCTGCACCGCCGGCATTCGTTGATGGAGGCGGCGCGCGCGGGCATTGCCCGGAACGGCGCGCCCCGGCTCCAGATGGAGCGGATGCTCATCGACCTGTTCACGGAGACGTCGCGATGAGCGCCAGTGATTTGGATGACGTGCTGGCCAGCGTGAAGGGGGGCAAGGTCGCCCCGGTGTACCTGCTGGTGGGCGAGGAGTTCCTCGTCCGAAAGGGCGCCGACGAGCTGGTGAAGCTGCTGGTCCCCGACGCGGCCATGGGCCTCAACCTGGCCGTGCTGGACGCGGGCAGCCCGCGGGAGGTGGCGCATGAGCTGGCCACGCTGCCGCTGTTTCCCGGCCGCAAGGTGGTGCTCGTCAGAGACCCGGAGTTCCTGGCGCCGAAGAAGGGGCGAGGGGACGCGCTGGGCAAGGCGCGCGAGGCGTGGAAGGCGGGCAAGCGGAAGGAAGGCGCGCGGCGGCTGCTGGCGCTGGCGGCCCGCGCGGGCTGGGGCGTGGAGCAACTGGACCCGGGCACTCCCGGGGCGCCGTCCGTGGAGCAGTGGAAGGACGAACTCAACGTGGAGCTGGCCGACGCGGACGTGGCCTTCCTCAAGGAGGCGGCCGCCTTCTGCCGCGAGGAGCGCATCTCCGCGCCGGAGGGGGACGCCACGGTGCTGCTGGACCTCATCCAGAAGGGCGTGCCGGCGGGCCATGCGCTGGTGCTGGCCGCGTCCGACGTGGACGCCAAGAATCCGCTGGTGAAGCTGGCCCACGACAAGGGCTTCGTCGTCGAGCGGAAGGTGGCGGCGCGCCACAAGGACCTGGACCTGACCGGCATCACCAAGGAGTTCCTGGCGCCCTTCAAGAAGAAGCTGGGGCCCGGCGCGCTGGAGGAGCTCAAGGAGCGCATCGGCGGGAACATCCGCCTGCTCCAGTCGGAGCTGGAGAAGCTGGCCACGTACTCGGAGGGGCCCGCGATTGAGCGGGCGGACGTGGCCGCGCTGGTCCACCACGCGCGCGAGGAGGAGTTCTTCGAGCTGTCCGAGGCGCTCCAGAAGCGCGACTTCGGTGGAGCGCTGTCCTACGCGAATGACGCCATGGGGCAGGGGACGCACGCGTTGCAGCTCCTGGGCGCGGTGGCCTCCATCGTCCGAGGGCTGCTGGAGAGCCATGAGTGGCTGTGGCGCTACGCGGGGGGCAATCCGCCCCGCACCGCGAAGGACGTGGAGGCGCGCGTCTTCCCCCGGTTGGAAGCGGAGCTGAAGGGCAGCAAGCGGAAGCTGCCCAACGCGTGGGCGCTCACGTTCAGCATGAAGGCCGCGGCGGGTTATGAGCGGCGGGAGCTCTTGGGCGCGCTGGTGGCCTGCGCCGAGGCGGACCTGGCGCTGAAGTCGTCGGCGAACGGCCGGCTGGTCATCGAGCGGCTGCTGGCCACCGTGTGTGTGCGCCAGCACGGCGCGGGTTAGAGGAGGCGCACATGGCGGACAAGCGTCGTTTCGACCTCTTCGCGGACTTCCTGGTGGAGCGCTTCCACGCGCCGCGCGTCTTCGACGTGGCGGGCGGGCAGGGGAAGCTCAACGAGGCGCTGACGAAGCGGGGCCGCGCCGTCACCACGTTCGACCTGCGGCACAAGCACCTGCCCGTCACCTACGCCCAGCGCATCTTCACGCTGGAGGAGCCGTGCGAGGCGGAGCTGGTGGTGGGCATGCACCCGGACGGCGCCACCCGCATCATCATCCAGTACGCGGCGGCGCACCGGCTGCCCTTCGCCGTGGTGCCGTGCTGCTCCGACAACGGCATGCCCTACAACCCGTGGATGCGGCACCTGGCCGAGCTGGCTCGCGAGTCCGGCTTCACCACCGTGGAGGAGGTGAAGCTCTCCATGGATGGGCGGGCCCGCGTCATCGTGGGTGAGCACGGCCCGGTTACGCCGACAGCAGCCCCGTGACGTCCTTCCACGGCCCCTGGCAGGGCGGCGTGTCCGAGGCGAGGTAGTGCCCGACGCGCCCCGGCGCCAGCGCCACCACGGCCGACGAGCGCGTGCCGTACAGCGGCGTGTGGATGCAGAGCGCCTGGAGCCGTTGCAGGAAGTCGCGGGGCAGGTCCTCGCCCGCGCTCGGGGGCGGAATCAGCTCCTCGGCGGGGAGGGTCGGGTCGGACAGCACCGCCTTCAAGCCCGCCTCCAGCTCCGGCCAGGGCTTCTTCGCCACCTCGGTCGTCAGCAGCCGCGCCCGCTCCACCTTGGGCAGCTCCGGGGCGTTCAGCACGTCATTGGGCAGGACATGCACCCCCGGGGGGACGTCCTCCCGCCGCAGCTTCCGGTCCGTCCTCCGGGCGTACGCCACGCGCAGCCGCTGGGCGTCCCCATAGAGGAGGTTGAAGGGCATGAACTCGTCGCCGGGCAGGGTCTCCAGGTAGCGGTCCACGGCGTCCACGCTGCCCGCCTGGAGGGCGCGCAGCACCACCTCGCCCCGCGAGCGGGGGGCCGGCCCCTGGCCTCGCTCGCCCCGCTGGTTCGTCAGGCCGACGAAGAGCCCGGCGTGCGTTACACCCATCCACGTCCCGCCGCGCTCCTCGTCCCGGCCGCCCACGGCGAGCGGGGACTCCAGGAGCACCTGGGGGCCAGTAGCGGGGCGGCCGTAGAACTCGTCCCGGTTGGCCGCGAGCACCAGCGGCCATTCGGGGTGGACGTGGCGCAGGATGATGATGGTGCACATGCGTATCCGGTCGATAACATCCCCGGCGCCGCGGCGCATTCGAGCCCGCGGCCCTCACGCCGTCGATGACCTCGGCCATCCGAGCGGCTAAGGTCCGCCGCCCTCAGGAGAGTCCATGGCGGAGAGAATCCTCGTCACCAGCGCGCTGCCCTACGCGAACGGCCCGGTCCACATCGGCCACGCCGTCGAGTACGTGCAGACCGACATCTACGTGCGTTTCCTCCGCTCGTGCGGCAGGGACGTCGTCTACTTCTGTGCCGATGACACCCACGGCACGCCCATCGAGCTGAACGCGGCGAAGCAGGGCCTCAAGCCCGAGGAGTTCATCGCCCGCTTCCACGAGGAGCACCAGCGGGACTTCCGCGACCTCGACATCCGGTTCGACTGCTTCCACTCCACCAACTCGCCGGAGAACCGCCAGTACGCGGAGCTCATCTACGGGCGGCTGAAGGCGCAGGGCGACATCGAGCGCCGGGACATCGAGCAGACCTACTGCGAGAAAGACGGCCGCTTCCTGCCGGACCGCTTCATCAAGGGCACCTGCCCCAACTGCAAGGCGGCCGACCAGTACGGCGACGCCTGCGAGAAGTGCGGCAAGGCCTACGCCCCCACGGACCTCATCGACGCGCGCTGCGCCCTGTGTGGCACGCCCCCGGTCCGCAAGCACTCCGAACACCTGTTCTTCAAGCTGTCGCGGCACGCGGACTTCCTCCAGGACGTGCTGCGCAAGCCGGGCTTCCTCCACCCGGGCCTGGCCACCCAGCTCCAGGGCTTCTTCGAGAAGGGCCTGGCGGACTGGGACATCAGCCGCGACGGGCCGTACTTCGGCTTCGCGATTCCGGGTGAGACGGACAAGTACTTCTACGTCTGGCTGGACGCGCCCATTGGCTACATCGCCACGACGGAGAAGTGGGCGAAGGAGACGGGCAAGGCGAAGAGCGCGCTGGACTACTGGAGCGCGGACGCCGACACCCGCATCATCCACTTCATCGGCAAGGACATCGTCTACTTCCACGCGCTGTTCTGGCCGGCCGTGCTCAACGTCGCGGGCTTCCACGGCCCCAGCGAAATCAAGGTCCACGGTCACCTCACGGTGAACGGCGAGAAGATGTCGAAGAGCCGCGGCACCATGGTGCCGGTGCGCGACTACCTGGACCAGCTGGACCCCAGCTACCTGCGCTACTTCTACGCGGCCAACCTGGGCCCGGGCGTGGAGGACCTGGACCTCAACCTCAAGGACTTCCGCCAGCGCGTGAACGGCGAGCTGGTCAACAACGTGGGCAACCTGGCCAACCGCGCCCTGTCGCTGCTGGCCGGTCCGCTGGAGAAGCGCCTGTCGCCCGGCCGCGCCGAGGGCCCGGGCCGCGCCCTGGTGGAGGCGGCGCTCGCCCGCGTGCCGGAGGTCCGCGACGCGTTCGAGAAGCTGGAGTACCGGTCCGCCATCCGCGTCATCACCGAGATTGCCTCGGCCGCGAACGGCTTTCTCCAGGCGGCCGCGCCGTGGGCCCAGGTGAAGAAGGACGCGGAGGTCGCTCGCGCGGACCTGTCCGACGCCGCGGACGTGGCCTACCTCCTGGGCGCGCTGCTCGCCCCAGTGACGCCGCGCCTGTCGGAGAAGCTCTTCGCCCAGCTCGGCGCGGAGCCGCTGACGTTCCAGGCACTGGAGGGCGCGAAGTACCCGCTGTTGGAGCGCAGCCGTCCCATCGGCACGCCCGAGCCGCTGCTGCCGCGGCTGGAGGAGGAGCGCGTCAACGCCATCATCAAGCTGCCGGAAGGCGCCCCAGCGCCGCAGGCCGCGGAGGCCAGGCCGGCCAAGGGCGCCAAGGCGGAGAAGAAGCCCGCCGCCGAGGCTCCCGCCGCGACGCCGGCTGCTCCGGGGGCGGGCGAATCCTCGGGTGAAATCGAGTACGACGACTTCGCCAAGGTGGTGCTGAAGGCGGGCAAGGTGCTGGCCGCGGAGAAGGTGCAGAAGGCGGACAAGCTGCTCAAGCTCACGGTGGACGTGGGCGAAGGGAGCCCGCGCACCATCGTCTCCGGCATCGCGGAGGCCTTCGCACCCGAGGCGCTCACCGGGCGCAACGTGGTGGTGGTGGCCAACCTCAAGCCGCGCAAGCTCAAGGGCATCGAGTCGCGCGGCATGCTCCTGACGGCGGGGCCGGGCGGCAAGGAGCTGTCGCTGCTCGACCCGGGCGATGTGGCCCCTGGCAGTGAGGTGAAGTGAGGTGACGGACTGGCGTGCCGACCGGGACCGGGCCCTGCTGACGCTGGAGCGCGAGAAGCGCCCGGCGTTCAGGACGGAGGCCGCGCTGCAGCTCTATCACCTCGCGTCGGAGGTCCCCGAGCATGCCGCCGAGTTCCTCGAGGCGCTCCCCCGGCTGCTGTCGGACAAGCAGGTGGAGGTGCGCCGCGCGGGGGTGAGCCTGGCCTCCGTGGTGGTGCCTCTGGATGATCTGCCGGACCTGCTCATCGCTCGGCTTCGGGACGAGGAGTGGCAGATTCGCCTGGAGGCCACCGGCCGGATGGCGGACCTTGCCCGGCCGGAGCTGCGCGGGGCGCTGGCCTCCATGCTGGAGGACGGCGCCTTCGAAGTCCGCTTCGAGGCCGCGCGCGGCATCGCCAGCCTCCAGCACGCCGCGGGCCTGGAGGTGCTGCTGGAGGCGCTGGACGCGGACCTGCTGCGCTTCAGGGCCCTGGGCGCGCTGGCGGAGCTGGGGGACGCGCGCGCGCTGCCCCAGGTGAAGAAGCTGTTCGGCCGGTGGCTCCTGCCCGCCTTCGACAAGACGCAGGCCGCCGGGGTGCTGGCGAAGCTAGGGGACGCGGACGGCGCGGCGTACCTCCTCCAGCGGATGGCGAAGAAGCGGTGGAGCCCGGACCGGGCCCTGGCCGTGGAGCTGTGCGGCGAGGTGAAGGTGCCCGGCGCGCTAGAGCGGTTGAGGGAAGTCCTGGACGACGTGAAGGACCCCTGCCGCGGCGCGGCCGCGCGGGGCCTGGGCCGGCTGGGAGATGCGCGGGCGCTGCCCTGGCTGGTCGGGTTGCTCCAGGACACGCAGGACTCCGAGGACAACCGGCTGGACGCCGCGGATGGCCTGTGGCGCCTGGGCGGGCCGGAGGCGCGCAAGGCCGTTCGCGACGCGGTGAGTAGCTTTCCCTCACCCGAGGCCCGCGCCGAACTGGAAGCGCTGTTGCAGGAGGAGCCATGAGATTCGTCGACGCCCACTGTCACCTCGAGGTGAAGGACTACCCGGACGTCATGGCCGTGCTGGACGCGGCGCGCGCGGCGGGGCTGGTCCACGCCGTCGTGGTGGGCCAGTTCCACGGCCCGGGCAACTGGGGCAACGCGCTGGAGGTGGCGGCGGCGCACCCGGAGTTCCTGTCGCCCACGCTGGGCATCCACCCGCACGAGGCGGCGCGGGCCACCGAGGAGGACCTGGCCACGCTGGAGCGCACCTGCGCGCGCCCCGAGGTCCGGGCGGTGGGAGAGGCGGGCCTGGACTACTACTACGAGCACTCACCGCGCGAGGCGCAGGCGGAGGTCTTCCGGCGGCAGTGCGCGTTGGCGCTCCGGCTGGGCAAGCCGCTGGTGGTGCACGTGCGCGACGCGCATGACGACTGCGACGCGATTCTGGGCGAGACGGGCGTGGCGAAGGGCGTCATCCACTGCTTCACCGGCGACACGGACGCCGCCCGGCGCTACCTGGACCGGGGCTTCCTGCTGTCGCTGTCAGGCGTCATCACCTACAAGAAGACGGAGGCGCTCCAGGACGCGGTGCGCTTCGCGCCGTTGGACAGGCTGATGGTGGAGACGGACAGCCCGTACCTGGCGCCGGTGCCTCACCGAGGGCGGAAGAACCAGCCCTCGCACGTGGTGGAGACGGCGAAGAAGGTCGCCGAGCTCAAGGGCGTGACGCTGGAGGAGGTGGCCGCTGTCACCACCGCCAACGCCGCCGCCCTCTTCAACCTCAACCTGCGTTGAGGCCGCCGGCCAGGGCCGCGAGGTCCTGGTCCATCTGCGGCACGTCCAGCAGCAACGCGTCCGGGTCGTACTGGAAGTCCGCCTGCTTCAGCTTCAGCAGGGCCTGCAGAGCGGGCTCTCCGGAGTGGCCACCGAAGGACGCGAAGACGACGCGGCCTCGCTCCAGGTGCAGGTATCCCTCCAGCGTGTGCTGGCGCAGGTTGAGCCGGCCGCTCTTGTGGCCACCGCCCAGCGTGCGCAGCAGCTCGCGCGGGGGAAGCTCGTCGAAGCTGC
Organism: Myxococcus sp. AM009; assembly: GCF_013372605.1. Lineage (NCBI taxonomy): Bacteria > Pseudomonadati > Myxococcota > Myxococcia > Myxococcales > Myxococcaceae > Myxococcus > Myxococcus sp. AM009. The sequence continues at coordinate 2,790 of NZ_JABXEP010000090.1, read as the reverse complement.
CACGCACCACGCGCCCCGGGCCGTTGTGCTGCACCCGGTCGTCGAAGAGGGCCTGCACCGTCTTCGCGATGGCGGGCTTGTCCGCGGGCGACAGCACGTCCGTGGCGCCCGCCATGAGCAGGCGCTCCTTCGTGGCATTGTCGGGCTCGCCCACCACCGCGATGGGCAGCCCCGCCGTCTCCGGCGCCGAGCGGGCCTGCTCCAGCAGGTCCATGACATCCTGCTGGCCCAACCGCAGGCTCACCACCAGCACGTCGCAGTCCTGCCGCGCCAGTCCGTCCTGCGCGCCCTCGACGGTGGACAGCGCGTGCGCCACCAGCCCCTGCTTCAGCACCGCCTCCAGCAGCTCGCCGCGCGCCGTCTCGTCCGGCTCCACCACGAGCACCTGGCGGCCTTCGCTCGCCAGCCGGTGGCGCAGCAGCTCACCGCTCTGGAGCTGGATGACGATGTCCGCCACCACCGGGTCATAGAGCACGCCCGCGTACTTGCGCAGGTGCTCCAGGGCCTGCTCCTTCGGCAGCACGCGGCCCAGGGCGTTGCCCGGGTTCTTCGTCAGCTCCAGGAAGCTGTCCACCGCGGCGAGGATGCGCGCGCCCAGGGTGATGTCCTCGCCCTTGGCGCCCTGGGGCGTACCAGAGCCGTCCCAGGCTTCGTACAGCTGCGCGAGGATGGTGTTCGTCTGCGCGGGCAGGTGCACCGTCTCGAACATGCGGGTGGGGACGCGGCAGGCCTGCTTCGCCTGCGCCTTCCACTCCGGGTTGACGGCGTTGCTCGCCAGCGAGAAGTGCCGCTCCGCCGGCTTGCCCAAGTCGTGCAGGTACGCGGCGATGGACAGCGCGGCCAGCTCCTTGTGGGGCATGCCCATGCGCTGGCCCACGATGCCGGCCTGCCGCGCCAACTGCGCGGAGTGTCCACGGTGGCGCTGCCGGTCCTGCTCCAGCAGGCCGACCATGATGCCCAGCGTCTCCACGTAGTCGCTGTCACTGACCAGGCCGCGCGGGCCGCCGGGCTCGCGTCGCTGGGTGGACGGGCGGACGGCGGGGGTGCCGGTGCTGCTGCCTCGCTGCAGCCGCATCCGCGCGTCCGTCTCCACGCGGAAGCTGAGGCTGAGTCCGCCCCGTTGGCCCGCGCCTGTCCCGGTGCCGCTGCCCGCGTTGGTGCGCCCGTGCTCCGGCGCGCCCGTACGGGACGGCGCGGCCGGGGCCTGGCCCTGCGCGCTGGCGCCCTCCAGCAGCGCGGCGAAGGCGGTGGGGTCGCCGTAGTAGTGCTTGCGGATGGCGGCGGAGATGGCGCTGCGCAGGCCCACGTACGCGTAGACCTCCGACATGCCCGTGACGAGGGCAATCTCGTCCATCAGCGACTTGTTCTGCGGCTCGGCGGCGACCACGGAGAGCAGCTTGCGCTCCGGGTCCACCGCCAGCGGCAGCACGTTCTGTGCCTCGGCGAGGCGCACCGGGAGCCGGTCCAGCACCTCGGTGGCGATGCGCGCCTTCGCCAGCTTGTCCGCGCTGACGAAGCGCGTCTGGAACTCCGCCGCCAGGAAGCGCAGCAGCGCCGCCTCCTGGAGCAGCCCCAGCTCCACCAGGCAATCACCGACCTTGTGGCCGGTGATTTTCTGGTGCTCCAGGGCCTGTTCCACGGCCCCGGCGTTGACGAGTCCCGCCTCGATGAGGCGCTCTCCCAACCTCTTCGCCATGTGCTGCCTCAGCTCTCCGAAGAACCCTCGCCGCCCTTGTTTCCGGACTCGGGCGGTGCCGATGTCAGCGCGCTGAACGGCTTGAAGGTCAGCTCCTTGGGCAGCGAGCTCGCGTCACGCGGCGGACGCTCCTCGCGGGGCGGACGGGGCGGGCGGTCCTCGCGAGGCGGACGCTCCTCACGCGAGCGCTCCTCACGGGGCGGGCGCTCCTTGCGCGGCGGGCGCTGGGCCTGCTCCTGCTTCGGGGCGCCCTCGGCCGGGGTGCCCGGCTGCTGCGGCTTCTCCGCCCGGGCCTTGCGTTTCTCCTCGCGGCCCTTGCGGCGGCCACCCCCTCCCTCCACCGGGGCGCGGCCCCGCGAGGTGGGCGAGGGCCCCTTCCACAGCTGGCGCTCGTAGGGGCGCACCACGTCCGTCCACTTGTCGTGCGAGTCGCGCTGCATGGCCTCCAGCCACGAGGCGATGCGCGCGTCCAGTGACTCCAGCGAGTGGACGATCTGCGCCTCCAGCGTCACCGGCGACTTCGGGCTGCCGTGCTGCGCGTCGCCGTGCTGGGAGATGACCAGGTGCGTGAGGTGCTGCTCCAGCAGCGGCGGGAAGCCGGGGATGGCCAGCGCCTTCTCGCGCAGCTTCTGCGCCGTCAGGACGAGGTTGCCCACCAGCCGGGCCTCATCAGAGGACTCGGCGGCGTCCGCCGCCTTCATCACCTGCTGCAGCAGCGCGCCGGCCAGCAGCAGGTCGCGGTCCACCATGGGGTACTGGTCCGCCACGCGGAGCGTCAGCCGCATCACCGACAGGAGGTGCTCCGCCAGTCCGCCGCGCCACGCGTGGTGCGTGCCCCGGGCGCCCTGGGCCACCGGCAGGCCCGCCGCGATCTTCGGGTCGTCCAGGAAGGCCAGCAGCAGCTGCTTCACGAACGTGTCGCCGATGCGCTCGGTGACCATCTCCCGGATGAGGCCGGCGGCGCGCGCGCCACCCGGGCCCTCGTTGCCGCGGGCCTCGCCCTTGTCGGCCTTCTCGGGCTTCTCAGGCTTGGCCTCCGGGGCGGCCTTGGCCTCCGGCGCGGGCTTCGCCTCGGCGGCGGGCGGGGCCGGGGG